>CALXAO010000158.1 GCA_944386295.1 uncultured Clostridia bacterium
GCAAACAGGACTGTATTCGCCGCAACCGGGGCGCTGGCCTGAATCACACAGGTGGTAAGCAGCACCGCTTCCGGCTGGAAGAGGGTAGAAACCGCAAAAAATACCGCCGGCACCAGAATCAGACGAAGCGCGCTCAGCCAGAAAATTTTTTTATCTGAAATAAAGTCCCGCAATGGTACCCGGGCAATATTACACCCGATCACCACCATGGCCAGCGGGGTATTCAGTGCCGCAAAGCTGTCTACCGGAACGGCCAGCAGCTCGGGCAGGGGGCAGCGCAAAAAGAACAGCGGAAGCCCGATGACAAGCCCGATAATTCCCGGATTCAACAGGATTTTTTTAATATTAGAGCGCTCGCCGCCGCTCATCAGGCCATAACCGTGCGTCCAGGCAAATACATTGAAGACCGCCATAAAAATGGATGCATACACCACGCCTTCTTCGCCAACCACTGCCTGTACCAGCGGCATCCCCATAAACCCGGTATTGGAATATACCATGGCAAACCGGAAAACGCACCGACGGCTTTCCGGCTCGCGCCGGAAAAACAGCCAGCTTAAAACAATCCCCAGTACATGTGCCAAAACCGCCAGCCCAAATGACAGCGCCAGTTTATCCAGGCTGATCGCACTTTCATCCGTGGCCAACGATGAAACAATCAGGCTGGGGGCTACGATGTACAAAAGAAGTGAGGTCAGCTGGCTGACGCCGCGCCGTGTAATCATGCCGGTTTTGACGCAGATTACACCGACACCGATCATCAAAAACAATTCGGCTACTTTGAGTACAACCGTCAGTATTGAAGTTACCATCCCTCAGAATCTCCCTCATGCCCTGCATCGTCTTCTTCCGGCGTGCGGGAGCGTTCTTCAGCAGACGGCGCGGGATTGGTCATACTGCCCGCTTTGGCTGCTTCCTGTTCCTTTTGAAAACGTTCACGGTCGGTTTTGTAATACTTCCAAAACACCAGACAGAGCAGCACCAGCGCAATCGCTGTGATGATGCGCAGCACTGTTCCCCAAACGCCGGAAAACAAATCTTCCTGGGTAAAAATATTGGCGCCCCACCAACCGCCCAAAATTAGAAAAAAGGCGCCGGCAAGATAAAAGATCTTGTTTTCCTTCCCCAAACGAAAAATCAGGATCAATCCTACCAGCAGCCACATTCCTGCATAAACGTATTCCATTTTGTTCCTCCCTTTCAGTACGCTGTTTTTTTATTCTTCGCACTGATGAAAGGGAATGCTTTTATGCGCAGGCCTTTTTTTCCGCCTTTTTCTGCGATGCATGCATCCGGCGCATACGCAAACGCGCCTCAGCTCTTGCACGGCGCACGCGGCTCTCTCTGCGAAGCTGGAAGAAGCAGCACCCCAATACTGCCGCCTGCATTCCATGCTCAACTCCTTGCAGCAATAACAGGCCGTCACTCATCAGCAGCGAGAGAAGCCCCATAAACAATCCTATCCCGCAGATCATCAGGCTATCTCTTTCGCGCGGACGATATTTCAGCGCCAGTCCACACACCACACAGAACATTCCTATCCCACTTATCAGATTCATAATATTGACCCCCTCTTAAAATTCGCTCATATGTTCGATTTCAAGAGTATCATATCACGCTTTTCTGTGGAATGCAAGGGAATCGAACAAATTTTCCGAAAAAATGTTCGATTTTTTCCTGTGCAAACTGCCTTTCATCAGCAATATGATTATTTTACCCCAGGCCTATCTCCTTTGCAAGTGGGAAAGCCCGCTGAATACAAAAAAGCCCTCACAGAAAAACCTTCTGTGAGGGCTTTCAAGCCTTGCATCCATTACAGGATATAAATGGTCATATTCCGCACACCGAAGTTTGCACATTCCTCATAGGTGTCGAAATACAGGTCTGCCATGATGTATCCCTGGCTGGCAAATCCGCCGGTATCTGCGGCTACGGCGTATCCGTACACGACAGAGCCGTCGGGGGAGCAGATATACAGCTTGGAGCCGTAGGGAATCACGTCAGGGTTTACAGCGATATTGCCGTACTGTGCCGGTCGGCCAGTAGCCGTCCAGCCGCCGCCGGTGTAGGCGGTGCAGCGCCCGGTCAGGGCTCTTTTGTAAGAAATCACATTGCCGTTGTGGTCAATCAATGTTCCGTCAGAAGAAATGCTGGCGTAGCCGACAGGGCGCTTTTTGGTGCCTACCAGCACGACTTTTTCCACAGGCTCTTTGGTGACCTCGTTTGAGATCTCCTCGGTTTCCACAACCTTGCCGTCTACCAGCTTGTTGCGGTAAACAATGGTGCGTTCACCCTCAACGCCCTTGGTCTGCACCTTGGTTTCGCCGACATACAGGGAATCGCTCTCGACCTCTTTTACGGTATAATCAATCGCTTCGGTCTCGGTCTTTTCCTCATAGGCAACGCGGGCGACCTTGATCTGCATATTCTCTGTCAGCGCTTCATCCAGCGGGAAGTTTGCCATATCTTCCTTGCCCAGCTTGATGGAAGCAGCATCGAGTGCAGACTGTACATCGCCTTCCTGAATCAGCAGCTTCTGCTCTTTACCGTCAGCCGTAACGGTAACATGATAATAACGGGTAACAGAAACTTCGGTATCCTTTTTCAGGACGGTATCGCTGTCCAGCGAAAGAACATCGCTCTCTGCGCAGAGGACGCCTGCTTCTGCTACAGCCTGCTCTACCGTATCGCCATAGTGCATCTGTACTGTGTAGCTCTCGCCATCGGCGGTCACCACAACATCCAGTGCGCGGCGAATGGTCAGCTGGTTAGCTTCTGCATCAAACGTCACTTCGTCGCCTGCATCGACAGGCTCAATGCGTTCGTACTGTACCGCAGTCTCCAGAATGTTTTCCTCAGTGGGATCCATCAGACTGATGGAAGTTGTCTCGCCGTTATCTACAATGGTAACGGCCACCGTTTTTGCCATAACAGTAATGACCGAAGTCAAGCAAATGGCAACCATCAGTACCAGAGCCACGGTATTGCGGCTGATCTTATTCAGTTTCTCTCTGGTCTTCTGTTTCAAAGGCATAATGCTTCTCCTTTAGTCTTGCCATGCGTCCGCAGAACGATTTCTGCGGCGACGACGTGTTAAGATTTTGGATTTGCAACGCTCGAGACGTATTATATGCATCGATTGACCGAATGTCAAATTTTTAAAAGCGTCTGATTTATGCATTATGCTGCATCTTGTATTTTTAAAATTCTAAATAAGAATAATATTTTGAAAAATCGTGTCCATAATTCTAATTTTATGTTTTTTATGTAACCTGAATTGAATTTTTACATGTGCAAAGTGTCAGAATTTAAAGGTTACAAACTTGTTACCGATTGCTATTAATTGATTTTATGAATAAAAAACCACTGTTCTAAGGTTCGAACAGTGGTTTTTTGGCTTTTTAAAGCCATTTTTAAATTTTTTATTTTTGCAAATTTTCTAGATAAGTGAATATATATTCTGCATTTTTCTTTTTAAGAATTTAAATTTTGTAACGGTTTGTAACCATTTTTTCGAATTTGTAACAAATCAGGGCTCATTCGCGCCAGGAAGAAAACTGCATATCAATATAATCACAGTCATGGGGGCAGTCACCCTCGGGAGAGATGTTGGAATGAATATAGTAGGCAGGCATCCCCACTGATTTAGCCCCGGCAATATCGGTAGTAGAGTCGTTACCAATAAACAGGGTTTCAGACGGGCACAGGTTATACTCATGCAGCATCAGCTCAAAGAAACGCCGGTCGGGTTTGCGGGTGCCGTGGTCAGAGGAAATCAGGATTCCATCAAAATACTTTGCGATATCGAGCACATGCATCTCATACTCGGTAAAAATACGCTGGGCATTTGAGAGCAGATACAGTTTTTTCCCTGCATCGCGCAAAGATTGCAGCATTTCAGTCGTTCCATCATACAGGCGCAGGTATTCGGTAGAGAGCACGCGGAAGAACTGTCCGGTATGAACAGCCAGTGTCTCGTCTGCCTGCACGCCTTTTTCGCGGAACAGGTCCAAAAACACCTGTGTAATTTCAATTTCGGGATAGGATTCATGAGAATAGTGCGGACCAGCTTTGAGGCCGTTTTTCAGCTGGGCTTCTTTTCCGTGCACAAGACGCTGATAGGCACTGTGCAGCTCTTGGGGCGTATATAAAGCGCCATAGTACCCATAGAAAAGGCAAAGCTTTTCCCACAGAACGGGGGCCTCTTCATCTGTGCGGATGTCTGTCAGGGTTCCATAAAAATCAAAGGCATAATTTTGATACTGTAACGGCAGCATGTTTTCTCTCACAGCAGGCTGGTCTGCCTGTGTGAAGCCTCCTTTCTATATATAATATAATAGCATATAATATAATAGCCGTGTTTTCGTCCTGTTTGGAAAACAGGAAAATTGCGGGCAAATCTCTGCAAAAACAGGGGATTGATGATCTTTATTATATCATTGTTTCCACACGCACACAAAGCCGAATGCTGAGAAATTTTAAATTGTAAACCTTTGTGTTTTTATAAGTTGACAATATGAGAAAAAAAGTTTATAATGCAAAAGGAATTCCAAAACAGGAGCAAAGGAGTCCTGCTGATGAAGCGCACCGCACAAATTACAATCACCGCACTTTTTGCCGCATTGACAGCGGTATTTTCACAGATTTCATTCCCGATTCCATTTACCCCGATTGTGTTTACCATGGGTGTAATGGCGGTTTATCTGACCGCTGCGCTGCTGCCGAAGTGGTATGCGTTGCTGGCACAGATTGTCTATCTGCTTTTGGGAGCAATTGGGCTGCCGGTATACAGCGGCTTTCATGGAGGGATTGGTACCCTGCTGGGTCCGACCGGCGGATATCTGATGGCGTATCCGATTATGGCACTGCTGGGCGCATGGCTGCGCGAGCTTCTGGAAAACACCCCGATGCCGCGCCTGATACAGTATCTGATTGCCCTGTTGGCTACGTTGATTCCCTGTTATCTGCTGGGTTCCCTGTGGTATATGCAGGTAGGCCAGGTAGACTGGATAACTTCTTTGTCTTTGACAGCGCTGCCGTTCATCCCGATAGACGCAGTCAAAGTCGTGTTTTCCGCATTGCTGGCAGTGCCGGTACATGCAGCTGTCCGCAAATCAGGTTTTGCTGCCAGCCGTACATAATTGATAGAAAAGGCTCCGGAAGTCCGGAGCCTTCAGACTATCGAAAAAGTTTTGCAGTTCTGGCGAATTGCACCAAGGAGCAGCTTGAGAAGGGGAACCCCAGACGTGGGTTCCCCCTCGAAAATAGCCCACCGGGCTATTTTTTCACCCCTTCCCGCGTTTCCTGATGCATAAAGAGTTCCGCTCTCTGCGGAGGGCGGGCAAAGGGCGTT
>CALXAO010000159.1 GCA_944386295.1 uncultured Clostridia bacterium
CTGGAAGGTCTTGCTGTATCCGCTCCCCAACTGGGCGCTTAGCCGGAAGAGCATCTCATATTCCCGTTGACTTGCCATACATCCCCCTCCCTTCACACGTGCTTCTTCTCTTCGATCAACTCATTGCTTGCGCGAATCCACTGTACCAATGCCCCCAGGGGGAGGGACAGCCAAAAGGGAACCGGCGTGTGGTTGGCCTGGGCCAGCACCAGACACTGCCGCCTCATCCAGACGCCTCCGTCCCCCGCGACAACTCCGAGGCCAGGAAAAAAGAGCGGGCATGGCTCCTGATCTGGTTGTAGTCCCTGATGGGCATGGCCTTAAAGGCCATAAAGTCGATCCTCTCCTGACAGGCCCGGGCGGAGATGCGGGTGAGGTACTGGCCGGAGAAGATGGGGACGATGACCGCCTTTCCCAGCGCCTGCAGTTCGTCCTCCACCGCCAGACTGTCCGCCCCGGTGAGCCGATCAAAGCGGAAGGTCAGCTTGTCATAGGTCTTCCCGCAGTAGGAGAAGGGGGGCTGGAAGGTGTGGACATACACGCCGGCGCTCTGGGCCGCCTCCTCTTTCGCCTTGGAATACTCCTTCGGGTCTACGATAGACATCATGTTTTCTGTGGACATGGGGGGGCTCCTTTCTGTTTTTGTGTCTGCGTCAGTACTGCGCTACTTGCCCAGGGCCTTGCGCACCTCGGCCATGTAGTCCACGCCCAGGATGACGCACTTCATATTGCGCTTGTCCACCTCCCACAGCTGCTCTCCGTTTTTGTAGGCGGCAAAGTAGTAAACCACGTACTCGCCGGAGGCGTCGGCGGCGGACATGGGAGCCACGGTGCCGGGGGTAGTGGTCTTGGGCCGGACGACCATGACATACTTGTCCGCCCAGAGGCCCACCTCGGCCTGCTCCACATCCCAGTACTCCTCGGCCACACGCATATCGAGCTGGTGCTTTTTGGGGGACATCAGCTTGACCGCGTCGCCATGGGGGGTGAGCCAGGTGATGGTGGTGGTCATGTTGCTGACCATGCCATACAGGGGGACCTCCATCTCGCCCATCATCCCCGCGCCGGAGATGTTGACACAGGGAAAGGCGATGGCGGGGAGCTGTACCTTGGCTACGCCCATCAGGTTGACGCTGTCCTCATAGATCTCCAGGTTGATATAGGCAGCGGGCTGTTTGCTCATCTGTGTTTCCTCCTCCTCTTATGCGGTAAGGGCCGACTGGACATAAGACACGTCATACTCCAGGGTGAAGTCGATCTCCTGGGCAGGGCTGGGCGGAGTCATGTAGATGTGGATCTTCACGATGCCCGCCATCAGGTCGGTCAGCGGATTTTCGTTCTCCAGCATCTCCGCCCTGGCCCCCAGCAGATAGCCGGAGCCGACCAGGCCGTTGAGCCAGATGTTGGCGGTGTCCATGATGGTATCCAACAGGCGCCGGTTCATGGGCTTGTCCAGCTTGCTCCAGAAGGTGCGGATCAGGGTGTTGGCCACCCAGTCGAACATCCGGGAGACGGGGATGAAGTAGTCCTTTACATCGGTGTTGGAGGGGTAGCAGGCGGTATAGTTGCCCCAGGCGCACCAGCCCCCCATGAAGTTCAGCGCGGTGTTGATGCCATTGCTGTTGAGGATATTGGCCTGGGCCAGGGTGAGGTTGACCGCGGTTCCGTCCTCCAGCACCATGGCGTCGCACTGGAAGTTCTTGTTGGACGGGCTTTCATAGGGGCAGCCGCCATTTCCGGTGTCGACCTGGGCCATCAGGCCGGCCAACTGGGTGCTCATGTGGAACTGGTAGTCTCCCAGCTTCAGCATGGGCCAGCAGAGCAGCTCGTCTGCGTCGACAAGGTTGCTGCCGCTCTTTTCAGTGATGGCGGCGGTATAGCTGGTGGCCCCGGAAGAACTGGAGTCGATGTCGATCAGGGCCTTCGCCCGGAACAGTCCGTTGATGCTGCCGGCCTTGGTGGCCATAACGGCGGCCACCACCGAGGACTGGGAGTGTCCGGGAGCACAGATCAGGTCGGGCACAATGCCCAGGACGGTGAGACACTGCTCGATACTCTCCATGCCGGCGGCGACGGTGTTGTCGTCCACAGCGTCGGGTGTGACCTTGTTGTAGGCTACATTCAGCTGCTGGGCGTCGTAGGCTCCGCCGTCGGGCAGCGCCTCAATGACGAGGAACTCGCCATCATAGTAGGTGCTGTAGTCGGTGTCCTTCACATAGGGCTCGCCGGAGCCGCCCGCCGCCTTGACGACCAGGTTTTCATCGTCGATGGCGGCAATGGGCAGCTTGGCCTTGTGATCGGCCACGGCCACGTCGGACGCGGCCTCGGAGTCCTTCATATCGGCAATATCGAGGACATTGCACGCGATCATCGGCTGGCAGCCGAAGAGCTGGAAGTGGGAGTACATGAACTCGCAGAGGGGATAGCTCCCCCAGTCTTCCGAGTAGCCCAGCTTCTCCACCGCCTCGGCCCAGCTGGTGCAGAGGACAGGGACGCCAGCCGCAGCGGGAGACGCCGCGCTCTGCACGGGGGCCGCGCCGACGACAAAGGGAACGCCGCTGTCGGCGACGACGGGGGTGCTGACGCTGGTGGTCTGTTCGGAGACAGATACGCCGTGGTTTGCCATAGGTGCTCCTCCTTACTTTCTGCCGGAAGCCAGCTTTTTGTAGTTCACGTTCAGCAGGTTTCCGGCGGTCTTTACTTTGATGCGATCCTGGGGAAGGGTGTCACTGGTGACCACCAGCGACGCGATCAGGGG
>CALXAO010000160.1 GCA_944386295.1 uncultured Clostridia bacterium
CAGGCAAAGAAAGCAACCGCTCCATATCCGCTTGAAACGTCTTGATATGAGCGTAACGCTCAGGATGGACCAGTATCACCTGATACCCATGGTCCAAGCTCAGACTCGCCACATCCTCCACCTGCTGGGGCGTCCACTGGGTGTAGGACAATTCCAGCATCAGCGTCCGGGTCCCGGCCAGGCACAGCTGCTCCACCCCCGCGCACTCGGATACCCCCGGAAAATAGGCAATCTCTGCCCCCAACTGCATCGCTGGCCACCGGAAATCCTTTGCATCGATATGGGCATCATTCAGCTGGGAAAATGCATTCATGCGGCGGCACACAAATTGGTCTATGCTCTCCTGTCTGGCATAAAAATGAGGGGTCGCACACACCGTATCCACCCCCTGTTCCGCCAGTCGCCGCAGCATCTGCACCGATGTCTGTACATCTTGGCTTCCGTCATCCATTCGGGGCACAATATGGCTATGCAGGTCAATTATTGTATTATTTTTTCCATTTTCCATGGGATTTCACCTGTGTTTTGATCGACACACACTTATCTTATCATACCTTATCGACTCAGAAGCTTAACATAGGACTGGGTTGTTTTCAATTTTAAAATGTTTCCTCTGTTGTATATTTTTTCCATATCAAGGCGTAAAAAAGCCCATTGTGACCGGGGAGTCACAATGGGCTTGGAACAAACATATTAGTAAATCAATAAGACAGCTAGCCTTTACATCCAAGGATATCCCTGGTAATCAAAGGACACTCAGAGTTTCAATACCACAATATTTTATTTCATAGCACAATATCATCTTTTTGTCATGTATTAGCTCATTTTTTTCTAAGGGGATTCATTTGGGACAGATAATTCCACGCAACCGTTCGTGCAGGCTTTTCCAGCACGGTATTAATAATAAAATATGCGGCACATATCACAATGGAAACCCATACCGCATGAGCAAACAGGGCAATGTAGCTATTCAGATTCATGGGGATATTTGTAAAAATAAAAACCAAGCCTGTAAACAACACAAAATCAACAATCCATCTGCGATATGTAGGCCAGGCACTGCGCTGCATCACCTTGCAATTAGCATAGAGGATTATGTCATTGGAACGATACAGCAATGCAGCAATCGTGCCAAACAGCACCCCGTAAATTCCAAATTTGAATACACAAACAAAGGAGACTACAAGGTTAATGACCGCCTCCAGAATGGCTCTCCATTGAGTTTCTTTAAACACCCCTGAAAAGCCCAAAATTTGATTGGAGGATGCACGCCCATAGTTTAACAACTGATAAATACTAAACAGAAGCGGCAATCTCCAGTCCACATAATTCATGTCTGCTCCTGCAGTATACAGAGATACAAATGGCAGCGCAAAAATAGTGGCTATGGTAACCAAGGAAAATACCAGGCACAAATAGTATACTTCAAAGGCTTCCTGCAATTCCAGATACTTTTTTCGATCTGAATTAAAAATTTGTCCCAATGCCGACTGAACACTGTTGGAGGTTATGGTTATGATGTTGACAACCATTCCATATATAGTTGCATACATGGAGTACAGGCTCACTGTCTTTAGTCCACAGGTAAATGTCAAAATCAGTACATCGGTGTGATTAAACACCAACGACGAGATTTGGTGAACAAAGACCGACTTACTCTTTGATAGAGCTTTATAGTTGGGTTGTACACTCAAATCCAACCATGTGTAGTTTTTCTTGATGTACCAGGACACAAAGACCATTTTAACCAAATTAAACACCAGATAGGTTGCCTGTACTTCTACAATGCTCTTTCCGTTCATCAACAGAATGATTCGCACCAGATCCGTCAAAACCGAAGTGACAGTGCCTAAATTAGTAGTGACGTAATTGCGATTATCCACACGCAACAGCATATTGTACTTGCCCTGCACCATATAGCTGATAACGCTGCCTGAGCCCTGCAAAATAATCACCAAGCAACACACAGAATAGGAAATGGTGGTATCCAGCATCAGAGGATATACTGCTCCCAGCGCCACAACCAGCGCCCCATAAATCACACCAATTCGTTTATAGTAGTGATTGGTTGCTGACATGATCTCATTAACCGATTGGTAGTCTCTTTTTGCAATCGGGCCATAGAGTGCCACAACGGCGGCATCCCCAATGCCGACCTCCAGCAACGCCAAATATACATAGATTTGCCGAATGGACGCCAGTAATCCATTGACCTCCGATCCATAATTGGCGATAAACAATCTGGGAATAATGATTGCTACGATGGATGTGATGACATTGCCTAGGATTCCCCACCACAGGTTCTGCAAACTACTTTTCTTTCTTGACACGCTACTCCTCCGCCGAAATAACCTTTCGATCCCATGTTGTGTTTTCCATTTGAACTTCAGTATTCAGAGGTCAAAGCCGCCGCCATACTGCTCAAGACATTTCTTCCACTCTGCCCACTGTTCATCTGTCTTATCAGTAAACAATACATTTGATACAGGTAGCTGCTCCATTTTATCTTTTTGCTTCGCAATGTATTCATCGTAGGTACACAGAAACCGGTAATTCCCGCCGCTTCCCTGCACAACTACCGAATTATCTGGTATGTCCTTGCAACACACAGTATTGGCCCCCACAATTACCTTACTGCCAATAGTTACACCCGGTAGTACAACAGATCCATATCCAATGAATACGTCATTGCCTATTTTAACAGGAGCCACCTTGCTATATCCCAACGGTTTTTTTGTAGATCCATCGTGCGCTAAAATAGTTGTACCCGAAATTGTTACATTGTCGCCAATACTGACTAGATGCCCAAAGCAAAAGTCAATGGCACTGTCTGGTGCATCAAAGTTTTTCCCAATGGATACACCACGCTTTCTCCACTGCTCTATTTTATCCATAACCTGAGGTCTTTTCTTCAATCCTACTGTATATAATATCTCCTTTATAACTTTTTTGACATTCATCATTACACATTCCTTATGACTAAAGTTTTTCTCATGAATTCTGCGTCATATCCATATTGTTTTTCACGTTGATCCACTGCTGATCATTTTGCCCCTGAGCAGCATTGATTTTCCAAAGGCTATTATCTCCGGTTCCATAAATCATAACCGGAAACGCCCGCCATGGATAAAGTGCCGTTATTCTCGTTCCTTTTTTATGCGCCATAAAAGTCAGCCACAAATCGTCTGCATATGGACAATTTGCTCTGATTCCCTCTGCATCAAATGCGCATTCACTTAAAGAATGGGGTGGGAACAACGAGCCGCTCCCTGTAAAAATTTGAACTTCTTCCGAGTGCTCCAACCGCTCCTTAAGCAAAGGATTTCTCCATTGAGAGGGCAGCTTTCCTTTTTCCATTTTTTGTCCTGTGATAACACAGATATCGTTTGGGTATTTTTGGTGCATTCTCATAAGTTTCTCAACCATGTCTGACGGATAAATGATATCATCATCAGCCAGAATAACCAGATCCTCTGGATACTCCTGCATAACATAAAAATATTTTTTATGACTTCTTAAGTCATCACAAAATTGGATGGTCAGACCACGTTTTTGCAGGTCGAGAAGTCTCTGTGGTAGGCAATCTAATCCATCAAACTGCGTAGATGCCAGCCACAGAATGATTTGGTCAGGTTTTACTGTCTGTCGAAGGAGTGACTCTATGGAAATCCACACCGTATCAATACGCCCCGGAAATGACGTTAGAGACACAATGATCTTCTGATTGTGCACCTTTGAACTCACACCCATTCGTGTGGATGGACAATTACTCCATCTTCGTACAACAAACAGATTGTAGTACGCTTCAATGTATCCTAACACAAACTTTGTAACGTTATTCCATCTTTCCTTTTGTTTGTCTGGATGTTCAGAATATTTTTTCTTGATACGACACAAAGCAAAATACAGTCGATACATTAGCACATACATACCGTCACCTCTCCCATTGTCATGTTAACGCCGCCAATGTATATTATCCTTTATTACGACGCACTCCTGTTTCCCAGCCACCATAGCTCCATCTATAACATTCTCCGTGATCAAAGTATTCGCCGCAATCATTGCACCGTTCCCAATAGAAACACCTTTGAGCACAGTGGCGTTTGTAGCAATCCACACATGATCTCCGATTCTCACCGGACTGGACGCGGGACGGCTTTTGTCAATGGCATGGAAATCACTATCATAGACTACAACATTGCGTGCAATCATGACATCGTGGCCAAGTGTGATGTTCTCAGCCACAATGATAACCGAAAAGCTGTTCATTGTAAAATAACCGCTGGTTAGCACAGCGTTTTGAAGAATCTCCAGAGTAGCCCCATACGAAATTGAGCACCCTTCCGTAGCATTCCAAGTCGCCCCTGCCCGTAAACGAAGATAGGTCTCTGTCTGTGAGCCTCGAAGCTTATTTGTCCCGATTTGAAGATCTTGATCCTCCAATATGATGCATGATCCGGGTTCTAAATCTATGACTGCATTTTTATATGGAATGATTTTTCCCTTCCCACATCGTTTTACCGCCTTACAGAAATAGTTCAAATGCAAATATTTGAAAAAATTCACAGACTGAATTAGAAACCTTATTCTATACAACACAATTTTCTCCCTTTATTCAAATATTTTCTTAAGATACAGGCAATACTCTTTCAACGTAACTTTTCCATATCTATTCATAGCTTTTAGACACGCTCTCATTACTGCCTTGTTTCTTTCGTCCACTGCATAATAAAAAATTTGTCTAGCACAGTTTTCTCTCACCATATTATTCAGGATGCATTGGTTGCTTTTACAGTGCTCTAGCGCATGAATCAAAATTTCTGTAAAGGAATTCCACCGTTCATACATTTCTGCAATCGTTCGTTTTTTTCGAGAATGACTGTCTCCATGTTCGAAAACTAAATATAAATCATCATCTATGTATCCACACAGGGTATAACTTGCCGCCGGGACCAGCAACTGCCAATTCTGACCTGTCCTAGATTCGTATATGTTTCTATCCGGGTAACACATAAGTAACAGACTCTTGGAAATCATGTAGCACCCGCTACATCCATATGTATGCACAAGCAGCAAATCTTCTAGTATATCTTCATAGACTTTATGACAAGCACATGAGATTCTCCGTCTTTCACCTGTCTCTTCATTGATGTACACACCGTTGCTTCGAACCATTTCAACCTGAGGATTATTACGCAGAAAACCCACTTTCTTTTCGATGCAATCCGGCGTCATCACATCATCCGAGTCCGGCCAAGTCAAATAATCACCTGTAAATAGCTTCAACCCACGATTCAGAGCAGCAGCCTGTCCTGCATTCTCTTGATATTCATATATGTAGCGAATCCCTTTCTTTTCCAATGGCTCACGATAAGACAGTGCAATCTCCTCCGTGCGGTCCGTGGAACCATCGTTGATAAATATCAGCTCTAAATTGGAATATGTCTGAGACAAAATGGATTCAAAATAGCGATCTAAAAATGCCTCTCCATTATAACAGGGTGTGATGATGCTCACCAATGGACCACTCATAAAGCTCCTCTTTTCTTATACCAATCCAAGTTTACCTTTTATTTTCCAATACAAAACCACAAATTCTGGGTGGATGGAAAACAACCTCAAAATTGCTTTGGTATCAGTTTGGTAGCTGCTTACATAGCCCTTTTGATAGTATTTCCGGTATGTCTTCACCAGCTCACCGAGTAACTTCTTGTCGTGCAAGATGTCCCGCACCCTGGAGTATTCCCAAATCAGCATGTGCAGCAGCTCATCATATGCCTTTTTTTCCAGGTCAGGCATATTTTCTTTACGAAAGAATGCGATCCGTTTCTCCAATGCAGGAAGATAGTCCAGTTTACCAACATGAAAGGTCTGATTCATGATGCTGTCATTCCGTTTGAAGTAATATACCATCGGGACATTCACAACAGCAATTTTTCTGCATTGGATCAGCAATTTGTGGGTGGTGTGAATATCCTCGAAGATCATTCCATCTGGATATTCGATCCCATGAAACAACGTCTTTTTGTAAAGTTTTGCCCATGGAACTACATATTGTAATTTATTGTGGTCGTCCAAATATATACGGCGCAACGCCTCTTTCCCATCGATAAGTTCTGCGTTTTGAGTCGCATTGACAAATATGTGTGACCTCTCTGTACCACTCACAAAATCGCAGATTGCCATATCTGCACAGGTCTGTTGCATCATCTGGTACAACGTGGACACCATAAATGGAGCAATATAGTCATCACTGTCTACCATCACGACATAGTCCCCGGTAGCTCTCTCTATCCCTGTATTTCGAGCTGCGCTAATCCCCTTGCCACAGTTAGCATACATTTTAACCCGTGTGTCCCGCTTAAGATACTCCTGACAAATATCCCGGCTCCCATCTGTCGATCCATCTTCCACCAGCACAACTTCTATGTTAGTATAATCCTGATTCAAAACAGAGTCCAGGCAAGTGCGAAGATACGGCGCTACATTGTAAACGGGAACAATCATCGAAATCAGTTCCATACTTACTCCTTCACAGCATCTTCTATACAGCTTTTCAACTCGCTGATGCATTCCATATAGCCCGGCATCGTGTGTGTCAACATCTCTCTCATTTCTTCTTCATGCTCCTGCATCCACCCAAACGCCTTCACCATCTCATCCGGATCAGATAGCTTTTGCACCGGAACGACGTATTTTTCATCTGTTCCAAACAAATCCGTTGCAATTCCTCGAGATTTCACAGAGTAACCCAGTACCAGAGTGGGCACACAGGTAGAATAGGCCGCAATGGTGGCGTGGGTTCTGGCTCCAATGAAGAATCGGCAGCGAGAGATAAAGCCCTTGAGCTGCATGCAGTTGTGATCTTCCAGGAGAACGACACGCTTTGTGTCGCCTACCGCATCATACAACTCTTTCAGTGCCACCCGGTCATCATTATCATCCCACACTACATGAGGAATCAATGCAATGGTGTAATCTGTGGTGTCCAGAATATAGCGCATCAAACGCACAAAATTCTCCAGTACGATACCCCTTTTTGACTCTTTTCGCAACACCAAGGGGCTGATATTGATTCCCACGATGCTATTGGTATCAAACCCTTCCGGGAACGGCAGCAACTCCTTTTTCAGGGTAAACGCACCATCAGGAATGAGTTTTACCTGTTGAATTCCTGCCTGCTTCAGACTCTGATAAGTCAGAGATTCCCGTGCCGTAATCAAATCATACTGCTGCATATCCTTCACAAATTCAGGATCTTCAAACAACTTTGCCTCCAGAGAACACCCCAGTAGCACACTCTTATGCTTCTTTGCAATTTCTCTATGAAGGCGAATAAACTTGGGATAGTCCTCATAGCAGTAGATATCTCCTCCCACGGAAACTTCCACCACATCCTCAGACATCTCCCGAATTGCCCGCTGATAAGGTAATACATCCATGGCAAAGTAATCGCCCCGCAGCTTCATCTGAACATACGCCTTGGCAAAGTCCAGCGTTGTTTTGGAGTATGGATGGCAGGCTGGAATAATCTGAGCCACTTGATTCAACTGGTATTTCTTGTCCTGTTCCGGTTCTTCGCTATAAATTGCGGACACACCGCCCAGGAGATCTACTGCGGTTCGCACCAGGGCTTCGCAACCATGGTTGCCACTGCCGCCATGATTATATATGATGTAATTTTTTGTCATTTGAAAAACTTCCTATATATTTTTCTTGCCGATTTTCTCAAGGAGAACATCCACTTAATTTGACGAATATCACCTTTTGAGTATGCTCTCAAAACCGCTCGTGCAAAACAGCCTTCTCCAACTGCTCTCGCACAGGAATATGTACACGGCTCTTTTTTCAGGCAACTATATACATTCTGCAAGTCAAAGTTGCGTTCACTTGCGTCGAACAAACAGTAGTACACATAATTTGCTATCTGCTTGTCTAAAACGAGTGCGTATACTTCATATTCTCCCACTTCGACAAACCAACTTCGAATATCCACCTGTATTCTAAGCTGATCTAAGTAGTTAATATCCGAATTATGCTGATAATTTGCCCCTGTCTGAAGATAACAAAAGCTGTCTCCATCCCAGAATGAAGCCCTTTGAACCCCTCGGTATAGCTGGGAATAGAAATCCAGGTCTTCCGCCAAAGTGATTCCAACCGGAAACTGTGCCCCTGTTCTGGTCAAGAGTTCGCTCCGAAACAGCTTATTGGAGACAAATCCAAAAAATCCATTTTTGTACTGGTTTTCAATGAAAAGTGCGCACAATTCTCTTTGGTTTACACTATGTTGAGAGGGAACGCTCAACGTCTCCAAAACTTTCCCATCTACGTCAATTTTCGAAAAACCAGAGAATACAATATCTGCCTGTTCCGATTCTCCCAGTGATACTGCCTCCTCCAAATAATCTTTTGCAATCGTATCGTCCCCATCTAAAAACTGAATCCACGTCCCAGTAGCTTGCCTTAGCCCAATGTTTCTAGCTTTTGAAACTCCTCCGTTTGCGACCGAATAAACCCGAATTCTGTCATCTGCTTTCGCATATTCTTCACAAACTTTTAGACTGCCGTCCGTAGAACCGTCGTCTACCAAAATCACCTCGTATTCCTGACACGTCTGGCGCAACACAGATTTCAGTGTTTCTGCAAGATAGTTTTCCTTGTTATATACAGGAATTATGATTGATATCTTTGCCACGCCCTTACCTCCTCAGGATGTACGCTAACGGCAAGGCCAAACGATGTTTCACTAAAAACAGCTGTATTTTCAGTTTTAAATTTACCTCTGGCAAAGCAAAGTCTTTCATATACCCCATTAGTCTGGAGTCTTGTAGTATAGGCTTCAGACGTTTGACCACTTCATTGATTGATTGTCCTTGGTGGCACTCCATTCCCAACACACAACAAGCATAGTAGAGCATATGCAGTTGTAACTGTCGATAAAAATCACACTCTGTTTTTCCTTCAAAAAATTCCGCCAAATAGACATTCATGCGAGAATACTCTTCCCATGCTCCGGGTCGGTAACTGGTGGTAATCGTTCCTGCATTCTCGTAATATCGGTAGTATGCACCGTCCATATAATAAAATCTTTGCATACAATAGCCAGCCAATGAGTTGAACAGATTATCCTCAGACCATTTCACATCTTCAGCAAACTTCAATCCATTCTCTACAAGGAATTTCCGGCGATATAAGCACTGCCACACCGAGAGCAGAGGGCCATAGTCCACCTGTTCTGTCATGATCAACTGGGGAAAAATTGTCCTCTCGATTGCCTTTCTGGTGTACAGACCTTTGCTCAGTGTTTTTTTGACAATGCGACTCTCTCCCTGTTGGGGCACTCTTTGGTAATCGCACATCACGCAGTCTGCCTGATTTACCAGAGCGACATGCAACATATGCTCATACATGGCTGGCAATACATCATCATCTGAATCTACAAACCCCACATATTCCCCTGTGGCTACGGCTAATCCAGCATTTCGAGCACTGCTCAAGCCACCGTTCGGTTTATGTAACACCACAATGCGCTGGTCTTTTTTTGCCCAGTCATCACACAGTTCACCGCTGCGATCCGGCGATCCATCATCCACCAAAATGATCTCCAAGTCCTTTAAGGTTTGATTGCAAAGGCTCTCCACGCAACGATGCAACCATTTTTCCACTTTATAGACTGGGACAATAACGCTCACTTTAGCCACAAGGGTTCCTCCTAAATCCAATTTTGGATGTGATTGCGAGTGATGGGCCTTACCACATAGTCTGATTATTTAATAAGAGCATAAATTTTTTTCACTTCATCTCTATTTGAATAGTCTCTTTTACAACAATTCTCAGACAGTTTCTTCATTCTGTTCACATTGCTCAGTACATCTGCAATGCCTCTGGCACAGCCCTCGTTATCCATCGGCACGATCACTCCATCCACGCCATCTTCTAACTGGCTGGCCGAAGTGGCATAGTTCGTGATGATGACAGGCTTGCCCAGCATCTGAGCTTCCCGCACTGCCACACACTTCCCCTCATATCGACTGGGCTGGACATATACATCGCATGCTTTGATGTAGGGATAGGGGTTGGACTTCTTGCCAAGAACGATAACATAGTCTTCCATTCCAAATTCCTGGATTTTCTGGCGTATCAGCGCCTCATCTCCACCATAGCCGATGAGATACCAAGTCACATCATGGCCTTGGTCTCGAATCAGCTTGCAGATTTCAGGAACATTGTCAAAATTCTTTGCAACACAAAATCGGCCAATAGACAGAAGCTTGATTGGACCGTTATCCACCATTTCTTCCTCCACGCTGTCCTGCTCCGTCAGAGTACGGATATGTCTGGTCGGCATGACGTTTTCCACCAGTACTATCTTCTTTTGCAATGTAGGGAATGTTCTCAAGAAGCTGCTGGTGACAGCATCTGAAATGGATGCGATCCAATCAAATTGATCCCACATAGCTCGTTCAGACTCTACGTCAATTTTCACTGTGCTGTAGTCTGTGTGAATCCATGCAACCTTCTGATTTCCCTTGGTCTTCTGTGCAGCAAAATAGTGAGGGGTTAAAAAGCTAATGACCAAATCATATGGTACCTTAGATATTTGGGGCATAGCCCAAGCAGTATATTTATGGCTATACTCCAGCTCGATGGCATTATCACCCTGAATGCCCAATTGTCTCACCCGTTGCCTCGCCTTCATTTTGGCGTACATGCGTCCCAGCACAACTGGAATCTGTCCACGTTTGAGCACGGTCATCATAGGCACCGCCAGTGATGCATATGCTTTGATTTCGGGAAGCAGGTGGATATTTGGGGGAATCTGATTCAATAGCTCCCCGGTGTGCCGCATGAGAAACAAATCCACATCGTAGCTTTCTGTGTCAAAATATTCTAATAGGCCCAACAGAGCCCGCTCAGCTCCACCCAGCTCCATTGCTTGGGATACAATCAGGATTTTTTTCATAAAATATACCCCTATCGTATCTTACTCTTTTTTAGAAAGGAAAAACAGCTGTTTCCAAACAAGCGATGAAAGGGCTTGGTAAGCTTGGAACGCAATATAGTTCCCTTGCTCATCCAGCTTCCGGAATACCAGTGTATAGATACGGTGTTTTTTGTTTTTCTGAGCCTCCCCGTGGTACTTTCATAGGGATTGAAATACTCTGCCGGGTAAATCTCTGCCCCAGCTACATTCTGCTGCTGTCCGCTCAGCACCAGCCCCAAAGGCAGTAACGCCTGAGTATTGAGAATAGGACATCCAATTATTGGATAACTTCTCTGCTCATCCATCTGTAGCCTGCGATACTGCTCCAACATAGCCTGAACGGTTGGGTGATGAGCTTCAGCTCCAAACCCCTGGCCGGTGTTCACATAACTACTATTTTCAAACCCATAAAACGCTTCACTGACCAGGAGATCATCAATATTCTTCAATAGTTCTACATCTGTATCAAAGTATACCCCGCCATACTGTTCCACCACAACCAGACGGATATAATCGCTTAGGAAGGCCCATTTCTTCTGCACATAGCAAAACCGGGCATAGGGATGGACCGAAAAGTCAAAGTTGTCCTCGTTCCACTCCACAATCTCGTAGTCCAAGCAATGCCTTCTCCAACTGGCAATGCACTTTTGAGCTAGCTTTGACTTCTCTCCTCGTCCAAACCAGCAATAATGTATCGTTTTTGGTATCATTTTCCACCTCTCACACGCAAAACCCTACATATTTTTGGGTAGCGTGCCCTTTGGGATGAATCACTCCAGGATTCCCAACAACCACAGAATGAGACGGTACATCGAAATTCACAAAACTGTTGGGCGCAATCATCACGTCATTCCCAATTTTGACATTACCGACCACAGTCGCATTAATGCCAATTGAGACTTGATGCCCAATTTGGGGCACACCTTCTCGTTTGCCACGATTTTCTCGCCCAATGGTACATCCTTTATGTAGGTTTACGTTATCTCCTATTTTTACACCGTCGCCTACCGTGATATTATACGGGTGTCCCAAATACAATCCTTTTCCAATCTCTGCTTTCAACGAAATCTCCAATCCATATTTCATTGCATATCTTTTTAAAACTATGCGATAAAATAGATTTACCCTTTTCTTTCCTCTTCGCCACCAGCACATATATCGAATCTGGTGTGAAAAAGCACACAAAACGACAGATTGAATACCAAAATGATATTTCACACCTGTCATTCGATAGTAGTCCTGTGCAAACTCCTTATTCATCCAAGCTTCCTCTATTCTTTTACTCTATGTCTCAAATGCCATGTCAGTGCTACGCCAAATGGTATGGCACATATCGTCATCAGTTTCTTGGGGGATTCTCGAACGAAATGCCTGTTTCCAGCCAAAATACTACTGGAAACGTAGTGTACACAATCCACAAAAATTCTCTTTTTCGATTCTGGATACTGCATACACACCGTTCTCCAAAACGCAAACCCCTTGGGATTTTTGATATACTGTCGGTACATACTCATGGAGGAACCATCTGCTTGGTACTCCACCTCACACAGTACGTCATTCAAAACAGATAGCCTATACTTTTGGTCAATCAACCTATACTTATAAGCCAATGCCACATATTTTTCCCCCGCAAACACCGGATAAGGCGGGTATTGATTAATCACATCGGTACGATATACAAGTTTTTTGTCTCCAGCCCCCCCTTGGGCATAATACTCCATCAAAGTAGTTTCTGTCATACCTTTTGGAAAACCTATACCAATTATCTTTCCAGTAGCCATATCTGCATCCAGTCCAATAATCCCAGCATAACCCATGTCTTTGACACTTTTCCACTTATCCAGGATCTTTCTGATGGCCCCCGGCGCCAATTTGTCATCGGAGTCGATACAGAGGTTCAGTTCTGTGTCAATGTGCTCATAGGCTACATTATGCGCCGTATGCATTCCGCCATTTTCTTTGTATACATACCGAATCTCAAATCCGTTTTTCTTCTTTTGCCACCCTTTTACCAACTCAGCTGTGTTATCTGTGGAGCCATCATCCACGATGAGCCAAACAAAATCCTTGCAGTCCTGTGCCAGCAATGAGTCATAGGTTCTTCCAATGGTGTGTGCCCTATTGTAAGCAGGAGTGAATACTGTGATTAAATTCATACACACTCTCCCTCCTTCTCCACATCCAAATAAAATCGCTGAAGCTTCTCAACATTCTCAGAAATGTCGTACCCATGTGCCCTAATTGCTTCATATGTATCCTGTCGAGTCGCATTGCGGGACACAACAATTGTATCCGCCCAAGCTTTAGAAGAATCTGTCAATGCAATTTGCGTCACCAGCCCCGTCAAGTCACATTCCAATGGAACACCATCTGACACAAAACAGGGAAGACCAGCTGCCTGCGCTTCAATAATTGTCAACGGTAATCCTTCATACAGAGATGGGAAAACAAAAACATCCATCGCCTGCATCAAATCCGCCACATCACTACGTACTCCAGTAAATATAACTTTATCTTTATATCCAAGTTTGCTAACCTTCTCCTTAATGTTAGAGCACAACTCACCGTCCCCTACCAAAAGCAGCTTTGCAGGTGTAATCTTGGCTATTTTATCAAATATATCGACCAGGAACTGATGATTTTTCGGTGTCATAAACCGTCCCACATGCCCCACCACAAATTCATTATCCTGTATTCCCAGTGACCTGCGCATTTTTGTCCTGGTTTCTAAACAGAATCTATATCGCTTGGCATCTATTGCATTTTTAATTACCCGGAATTCTGCACCGTTAAACATCCATTCCCCAGCTTTTTCTCCACAAGCCATCAGTTTGGTCGAATACTTTGGAATAGCCGCTTTGTATATCAGTTTCAAAAGATACTTGGCATCGTGATCTTGACTACTACTATGTGCATGGGCAATGCGAACTGGTACCCCCGTTTTTTTTGCAATACGGAGCGGTATGGCACTCATGCAATCAATGTGACTGTGTACAATTTTATACTCCTTATGATTTTCAAAAAAATTTATTAACTGGCGCCTATACTCCATACTCAATGGATTCAGTTTAGGTAAGCGGTATATCTTCCCTCCGAGGGCCTCAATTTCGCCATCATAGTCCCAACGTTCTTGACGGTGAACCAAAAAGTCAAACTGAACCTTCTCTCTGTCGATTTTTCTGTAATAATTCATAATCATGGTCTCGAGTCCACCGCGCCCCATATATGTTACTACATGCAAAACACGCACAGACATTTCGAATTCTCCTTTTCTATATCAATCCCCAGGTGAGGTGCATTTGATAATAGAAAAACACTAGATATGCACCCACAAAAGCAATTTTAGCAATGCGCACAGAATCCCGGGTAAACATCCGCTCCAACAGCCATACTGCCACCACATATCCCGGAAAAGTGGTATAGATTGGGACTCGTCCAATATAAATGCCGGACGTGACCCCAGAAAGCGCATAAAAGAGGGCAGTCACAATGGCATAATTGGCGCAAAGATTAATGATTGGGTCGCCGGAATCCTTGATCTGCCGTCTTCCTACTAGTGACATCAAAGCAGGCACCGAATAGAACAAAATACGCAAAATATTAGTTCCGTCATCTGCGGTCCAGATGTCCCCAGACAGCATATCACTGTACTGTGTATCCTCCAGGATGCCGCCCAGCACAGATGTGAACTGACTCACAAAAATGATTGCCGCAGCCACAGCCACGATTGCAAATAATGTACGTTTGTTCCACGCTTGCCCCTGCACCACAAAAATTACCGGAAGCATTAGAAATGCCGATCCATGGATGGTTCCAGCCAAGCAGACCAAAAGAATCGCAGCTACGTACTTTTTTCTTAAAATCAGCCCAAAGCACAGCAATGTCAATCCCACTGCTATAAATTGCCTAATACCAT
>CALXAO010000161.1 GCA_944386295.1 uncultured Clostridia bacterium
AACAGTCACCGGCTGCAAGTCAAACCACTGATTACCCACCGCTATGGTCTGGAACAGGTTCAGGACGCAATTCTACGGCAAATAGCCGCAGATTCGGTCAAGGTCATCGTAACCCCTCAGGAATGATTGGTTTTCGTGTTGCAGCATCGGTAGACTTTCCTTTTCTGCGACAATGGAACGATATATTTTGAAAGATGTCCTTATTCGTTCCGTCCAAGACAGCAGAGTTCTTTTGTCCGAAATAGACCAGGTTTCCACCGGCTGGCTCCGGTGGAAACCTATTTTGGGACAACACCCCCTTCTTAGAATCTGCTGTTTGTTTTGGAAGGGTGTCGGAACCGGAGCATAGGAACAGCTCTAGCTGATAACTGGGAAACCCAAATGTACCGAGTATGTTATCCCGTTGTACGGACATCTTTCCTCTTCAACGAAACCGTCCAGCACTTTTACCGGAACCGGAAGCTATCGGGATGCAGGAGCCTTGCGGCGCCCCCAAGAAGCTGCAGAGTTTCTGTTTTACAAAAATATCTAGAAAATTTTTTGTGTACCAAGCATTTACACATGGATATACTTTTTGCTTGGTATTTCAAAAATAGAAACAATGTTGAATCTTTATGAAAATAAACGACCGCCATCATAGAAGAGAGAATAATATGTCTGTAAGGAATAAAAAATCACTTCATATATTAATGAATAAAAATATGTCCATAAAAAAGTTACAAAGAAAAACAGACTGCGATGCAAATAGTTCTATTCATTTAAAAAATAAGGTTTATATCTGTATTTGCAACAGATAAGGAGGAAGAAAAATGATTACAATAAATAATTTAAAAGCCGTTTTGAAAAATATGAATTTTTCCCAAAACGGCAATATATTTGAAAAGTACTTTTCTTCCTACAACTGTTTTATGAAGGTAGATTTCAACAAACGAAAGCTTATTTATCCTGAGATTATCAAAGGTCGGGACAGAAATAACAGCTTTGATGCTCCGGAAAATTTCGTGGTATTTGAATGTATAAATAGACTTCTTGAAAAAGGCTATCGTCCTGAGGACATTGAACTTGAAAAAGAATGGCATTTAGGCCACCAAGTCAAAAGCGGCCGTGCAGATATCTGCGTATCCTACCAAGGCAAAATACTGTTTATTATAGAGTGTAAAACAGCGGGGAAAGAATTTGATAAAGCCTACAAAAATACTTTAATTGACGGTGGTCAACTTTTTTCTTATTGGCAACAAGAAAGAGCCACAAAATGGCTTGTTTTATATGCTTCCGATTTTCAAGATAAAATTATTCATGAAATCAAAACAATCCCATGTTCTGACGATAAAAATATTGAACAATTGGCCCAAAAAGATACAAACATAAAGTTATATAAAAATTCTTTTACTGCGGAGCAGAAATACTTAACTTGGCGGGAGACTTATTCCTGCACATTTTATGAAGATTTAATATTTGACGCAGACACTGTCGCATATAAAATAGGAATACGTCCATTATATAAAAAAGACTTAAAAGACTTTTCTCCAAATGATAAAATAGTAAACAAATTTGAAGAGATTTTACGCCATAACAATGTTAGTGATAAAGAAAATGCGTTTAATAGACTTATCGCGCTATTTATCTGTAAACTTGCGGACGAAAGCACCAAAAACGATAATGATATTGTTGAATTCCAATATAAACAAGGAACAGACACGTACGAATCCCTACAAGACCCGTTTACAACGTCTTCACAGAGACGGTATGCAAGAGTTTATGCATGAGAAAATTTCTTATGTAGAAGATAATTATGCGGAAAATCTTTTTTCCAATTATACAGGTCAAAAAAGAAACGAAGCAATTAATGATTTGAAAAATACAATAAGAATTTTAAAATTTTATTCTAATAACGACTTTACCTTTAAGGATGTACATAACGAAGATCTATTCTATCAAAATGGGAAAATCTTAGTTGAAATGGTACAGTTGTTCGAAAAATATCGAATTGTGTATCCATCAAAACATCAATTTTTAGGCGACCTGTTTGAACAGCTCTTAAATAAAGGATTTAAGCAAAACGAAGGTCAGTTCTTTACTCCCATGCCCATAACCCGTTTTATTTGGGATAGCTTACCGATACAAAAAAGATTTATACAGAAAAAGGACTGAAATATCCTAAGGTCATTGATTACGCTTGCGGTGCCGGACATTTTTTAACAGAAGCAGTGGAAACAATAAACGAATTTGCAAAGACAAACGGAAACAACACCTGGGTTAAAGAACATATTTTTGGAATAGAAAAGGATTATCGCTTAGCACGTGTTTCTAAAATTTCCATGTTTATGAATGGGGCAGGCGAAGCAAATATTGTATTTGGTGACGGTCTTGAAAATCAACCAGATAAAGGCATTGAAAATAAAGCTTTTGATATTTTAGTTGCCAACCCGCCTTACGCTGTAAAAGACTTTAAGCAGCATCTGCAGCTAAAAAACAATTCCTTTGAACTTTTTAATCGCATAGGAGACAATAGCGGGGAAATAGAAGTTCTTTTTGTTGAACGCATAGTACAGCTTTTAAAACCAAATGGGATTGCTGCAGTAATTCTGCCTGCGAGTATATTAAACAACGACGCATCAAGCTATATTGGGGCGAGAGAACAACTGTTGCAAAACTTTAAAATTCGGACTATTGTTCAATTTGGAAGCAAAACATTCAGTGCAACCGGAACCAATACAGTTGTTTTGTTCTTGGAAAAGTATGATGAACCGCCAAAACGCAAAGATATGATAAGAGACAGCGTAAGTGCAATTCTTTCCGGCGAAGAATTAAAAGACTTTGAAGATAAGGAAATTTTTGATCAATATATTGCTCAAATAGATATTGACGAAACCACATATTGTTCTTTTACAAACCGTTCTCTGACTATGGAAGAAATTTCAAAAAATAAATATCTCAACACATACTTGGAAGCTTTCCGCCAAGATCCAAGCTATAAAATAATAATAAATAAAAAGGCCTTTCATACTTTACATGAAAAAGAAAAACAGAAAATTATTCTAAACAATTTCTATGAATTTGCATTTTCCAGAGAAAAGGAAAAATTATTTTATTTTGCACTTACATATACGCAAAACACACTGATTATTTCAGCCCCTGCAGACAATGCAAAACAAAGGGAATTTTTAGGCTATGATTGGTCAAACAGAAAGGGAGCGGAAGGCATTTTAATAAATACACCCGGAGGAAAACTTTATTGTGATAACAACAGAACCGCAAAAAACACGCTTGCAAGTGCGATTCGCAATAGCTTTTCCGATAAAAGTAAAGAGCTATCCGAAGAAAATGCAAAATATGCAAATTTTGTAAAAACAAAAGATCTGCTTGACTTTTCAAGGTCAGACTTTAATAAGGCTATAAGAACAAGTATTAATAAAAAAATGGCTTTTTCTTCAATTTATAAGCTGGATAAAATTAAAAATATTGTGCCTCTTATTGAATCTGGAAGCCGACCGAAAGGTGGCGTCAATAAATATAAACAAGGAGCTTTTTCCGTTGGAGGTGAACATATAGACAATAAAAATGGAAAGCTGAACCTAACGGTAAAAAAATATGTTCCTCAAGATTTTTATAACGAAGCGACCTCCGGCAAAATTAAAGAAAACGATATTTTAATATGCAAGGATGGAGCCTTAACTGGAAAAATCGCAATAGTAAAAAAAGAGTTTAATCATTCTGATGCAATGGTGAATGAACATGTTTTTCTTTTAAGATGTAAAAATTTAATTACACAAAAATATGTTTTTAACTTTTTATATTCCACCTATGGACAAACAATTTTAAAAGCAAATAGAACAGGTTCGGCGCAAGGTGGATTAAACCGTACAAACTTGGAACAAATTGAAATTCCAGTGCCGTCGATATCCGTTCAACAGCAAATTGTTGATGAATGTGAAAAAATAAACGAGGAATATAATAACACCCGTATGAGCATTGAGATTTACAGAAAGAAAATAGAAAATTTATTTAATGAACTTGACGTGATCTCAACGGACAAAATACTGTAATTCTGTTTATTTCAATCCTTAAAAAAAAGAATTTTTCAAAAAAATCATTGACAATTAATATTTGATGCAATATATAAACCAATAGAGGTGCTGTTTCCTTCTCCCTTAAATATTAAAAGATATTTTGGTATACATTGCAACTGTTATAAAGGATAAAAAACATAATTTCAATACATTTTCGTAAAATCCATAAAATTTTCACAAAACTCGCGGCGGACAAATACATAGACATATACTGTTTTATTGATTCCAAGGACATTCGCGAGCACCTGCAAAACCTGCGCTACGATTTTACGCTTCCCGAAGCGACGTTTCTTGTCTGACAGTGCGCGAATGCAACACTCACAGAAAAATATGAAGCGTGGCAGAAACTGATTCGGACAACGCCCGACTGCGAAATGGAACAACGATCCAAAGCATACACGGCTTTCTGCAAGACTATACGGGAAACTGATCGCCCATCTAGGGAATTAAAGACAACTTGGGCTGCTGCAACGTTGCTAAAATCTGATACGCCTGCAAATTATATCCGCCCACAGCCCAAACCACCTACTTTCCCGGATCATATAATAGCCATGAGCGTCCCACAGTCCGTAGTCCTTGTAATACTTGGAAGCTTTTTGAGAAGACGCGTATATTCGTAGCGTATTTCCCGCACTTCCTGCGCATACAAAGTTTCCGTCGGGCAGCAATTTGCACAAGTCCGTAAAAAACGGAAAAAAAAAAAAAAAAGACCTCCTATGGTAGGAATAAAAGAAACTACCATAGGAGGAATTTTTATGCCGAGAGAATATAGGCAAATATGAAAAGGAAATGTTTGAATTAAGAAAAGAAGGACATACATTACGAGAAATAGGAGAAAAATTCGGACTCACATATGAGCAAGTACATGACTTTTTCAAAAGACATAATCGAAATCAACGCAAGCTTGCTGCAAGAATAGAGATTAAACCGAAAGACAGGCCACGAAAAGACGGAACAGAACTGCCGCCATCCATTCAGCAATTAAGCAAGGCTACTCAATTGCAATATGAACTTGCAAGCAAAGAAAGATATATCAAAAGATTAGAAATGGAAAATGAACTGATGCGGGATTTTCTCTTGCTCACCGAAAGGAAGTGAGGACAAGCGTAAAATATTTGGTAATCTATCGGCACAAAGAAAATATTCAATCAGCAAAATGTGTAGATTTTTCGATGTATCAAGAAGCGGTTACTACGACTATATAAACAGAATGAATATACCTGCAAAAGATGCCATTAGCTGAAAAGATAAGAGAATTTCAGGAAAGTTGCGGTAAAACCTATGGTTATCGCAAAGTACATATATGGCTTGAAAGAAACAGTATTTACCGCAATCCAAAGACAATAGCAGAAGTACAATCTTTTATCAGTAGTCAGAAGAAAGAAATACCGCAATTACGCATTCATAAATACAAAAATCTGTTGAACAGAAACTTTCATGCAGACAGACCAAATCAAAAATGGGTTACGGATATTTTATACATACACACAAAACAAGGTGTGTTGTATCTTTCAATTATCCGAAATTTATGTTGCGTACAAGACCGGTTATTAACCTTGTACTTTCGACCGTACGGGCAGCTAAGAGAAAAGAGAAGGTCACCGCAGAGTTGCAGCCCACAGTGACCAAGACTTTCAATACACATCACATCGGTATTTCAAGCTAACACTATCATACGGCATAACACCGTCAATGTCAAGACGTGGAAATGCTTTGGCTGAAAATTCTTTCTCAATAGTATTAAACCTATGAGGAGGCAAGCCTCCTCATATACATCCATTTCTACAATAACCAAAGAATACAACTTAAAACAAAACTAACTCCCCAAGAATTGAGAAGTCAGTATGCTGCTTAAAATCAATATTAGGGTGTTTTTGTACTGTCCGCACAAATTGGGGCAGTCCAATTCTACCGAGTGGGGATTTGTTTGGAACGTTTTTGGTAAACCATAGGATTTGTTTGGTCGTGTAATGAATAATCGCCGCTTGATTTCCCCCGGCAACAATCACCACAAACCTTCTCCAAAATTCGCTGCAATGAAATCTCATCGCACCTATGGACCCGCCAAAGTATTCCCAGACCACTGCCATTGGGTACCGTCTAGTCTTCCGCATCCAGATCATAAACAAAAATTTTTCTATTTTGGAATTGCAGCCTCTACCACATAATGTGCCTCTGCCTTCGGAGGCGGATTTTGCCCCAAAGAATCCGGTTTCTCCGAAACGCCGGAATCAGAACAGGCGGTAAGCCCCAGGCCAATCAGTCCGAAAAAAAAACAAACACAGCCATCGTTTTATTTCAGCCCATCCTTACTTACTGGTAATCTGTGCACCAAACCCTGCATTTGTAATAAGCATCGGATTTATTGATTCGCCGTCCGGAGGAATCGATCCGCTTCCCGTTTTCATGAATTCGGAAATAGCGAACCGCATCGGTGTTCCATTCCCAAAGACAACCGTTGGGAACTGTAAATATTGTCGTTCCGTCGGAAAAATTTCCAATGCCTTTGACATCGGCAATATTCAGAACAGACGCCCCCACAAAGTCCTGGCTGAACTTCTTGGTAGTTTTATCAAAACGATATACCGTAGACCCGCTGGTACACCACAGCTGATTGGTATCCCCATACACCGGAGCCAAATCGTGCCCCCACTGGGTAGGCATAGTACCCCCCATCGATTCCTCAAGTGTCAGCACCGGTTCTTCCAGGGTTCCCTCTACCCGATAGGCCCGCAGCTGATTTCCGCCCAGAGCCCACAAAACCTCCAGTTCCGGGTCCCATAGCACACCGTGGGCATCGGTCAGCTCCACTTCAAAATAATAATTGGATCTCTTCTGCGTCGCCGCATAAATCCGTACCGCGTTACCGGTACTTCCGGCACAAACAATATTTCCGTCAGGAAGGACCTCTACTGAATGGGGATTATTCGGGGCATTTTCCTTTTCCGACCAAAGAACCTTTTTCGCTTCGTAATCAATCAGACCAACGCCGCCGGACCCACAAACCGCGACAACCTCACCACCCCAGAAAGCATTATCGCGGAACTTCAGCCCAGCCGCACCGCGGGTAATTGCTTTGGAAAATTCCCAGACCACTGCATCCTCCGACGTCCAATCGGTGTTTCGCAGATCATACACCACAATCCGACTGGTTTTCTGATCGGTCAAACCAACCAGATACGGAGTATCCGAGGGAAACTTGGAATCGTACCGATCGTCCGTAGACACATCGGTTTCATCACCGGAAGAAGAAAGTTCCTCCGGCGCTTCGTCACAGGCGCACAATCCCAGAGAAAGGACAACCAGCAACAAAAACGCCATCAGACGAAATAACAAAGATCGTTTCATTGTTCCATACTCCTAATTTATTGATAATCGGAAATCCAGACCCGGACCTTATAATAGGCATCGGACTTGTTTTCCCGTGTAACAGAGGACTGAATCCGGGTGCCAGCATCATTGGGAATAAACATCTTCACGTTGTCTGTATTCCATTCCGCTAAACAATTGTTAGGAACCACACAAACCAAACTTCCGTCGGGGAAATTTCCCACACCCGGAACATAGGTAAACAACAGACTTCTGCGGCCGACATATTTTTCAGTAAAGGCGTTTTCTTCCTTGTCAAACTGATATACCCCATCGCCGCCGGTGCACCAGATTCGGTTGGTATCCCCGTACACCGGAGCCAGATCATGGGCCGCCCCTCCGGGCAGTGTGCCGCCCATATTCTGTACCCGTGACAGGGTAGGATTGGCGGAGGTTCCATCTACAGCATAGGCCTCCAGACGGCTGCCGCCCAGCATCCACACAACCTCGTAGGAAGGATCCCACAGTAGCCCGTGCGCGGAACTCAGCGTCACGTCCGAATAATTGCAGGTGGCACGCTTTGTAGATGCCGCA
>CALXAO010000162.1 GCA_944386295.1 uncultured Clostridia bacterium
TTCCATTCCCGTCCGAAGCGGGACGGACCATCTTCCTCAGTCAGACGTTTGGCAACTGCCTGATAGCCGTCATCGGCAAGGTAATCGTTATAAATGCGGCGGACAAGCGCGGCTTCCTTTGGAACGATCTCGTACCGTCCGTCCTTTAGACGATAACCCAGCATGGCTCCATTCCACGGCATTCCTTCCTTAAAGTTCCGCTTGATGCGCCACTTCTGGTTTTCGCTTGCGGAGCGGCTTTCTTCCTGCGCATAGGACGCCAGAATGGTCAGCATCAGTTCGCCGTCGGCGCTCATGGTGTGGATATTCTGTTCTTCAAAGAAAATGTCCACCTCCCAGGCTTTGAAATCACGGACGGTCTGCAGCAGCGTGACCGTATTTCGTGCAAAGCGGGAGATGGACTTGGTGATCACCATATCAATTTTTCCGGCATGGCAGTCGGCAATAAGCCTTTGAAAATCCGCCCTGGAATCCTTCGTGCCGGTCTTGGCTTCATCGGCATAGACGCCTGCATAGAGCCAGTCTTCAGACTGATAACGTAATCATGCTTCGGCATAGGCCGCACCCAGGCGGATTCCTTGGTATCGTCCCAAGGGTACCAGTATATTTCATAACTGCTTAGAGCCGTTCTGGTGGCTATCGGAAGGCAGACCCAATAGGGTTCGACGTCCTGCCGAATCTGCTCAAAGGTTTTTTCAATATATTGGGTGGTTACACTGTACTGTGCTTCAAAATCTAAGTGAAAAACACCAATTTTTTTATTTGGATAATATTTTTTTTGAAAGTCCAATGTTAATTTAATAAAAGGCCGCTGTCTTTTCCGCCAGAAAAAGACACATAAATATTATCAAATTCTTCAAACAGAAATTGCAAACGTTCCTGAGTTGCATCATAAACATTTTGGTTTACATATTTTCTGATCATTATTTCACCTTTAAATTTTAGAAAAATTTACCAATTTCTTCCTAAAATATATTATACTAAAATATAACATAAAAATCAATATGTAAACACTGTTAAAATTTCAAATTTTCAGCAAAATTTGTCGTAAATTGTCTTTTTATATGTCGGTTAGTTTAGTTCTCCAGCCCATTTAAATGCAAACTTTGCAAGAATAACGGCGATAATTTCATTTATAATTGCCGCTGCTGCAATTGTCCCGGATACAATAGAAGCAAGAGAAGCATCGATTTCTGTTAATGAAGAAACGGCAATTCCTGTAAATATTAAAGAAACGCCAGAATGAGGCAATAAAGTAAACCCAAGATATTTTGTAACTGTAGGTGCGGCATGTGTCAATTTTCCACCCAAATAAGCTCCGCCGATTTTTCCGCAAGCTCTAGAAAAAATATAAATAGCGGTAAAAAGTCCGGCACCAGCAATCAGCCGATAATCTAGAGGCATGCCCAGATTAACAATTACAATGACCAGAGATGGGCCTAACAAAGGCTGATAGAGGGTCAAGGTATCTTCAATATCTTTTTCCGGTAAGTAATTTGCAACAGTGGCACTGAATGCCATTCCGATTAGCAAATAATTCAGGCAAAACGAATGAAATACATACCGGTCGATTAACAGTCCTGCAATGGCTGCGGTGCAAAGAAACAGTAAAAAAATTAAAAGGCGCTGCCAATTCCGGTTTGTCCGCTTTATGAGAAATGCCGCAAAAAGTCCGGTCAGGATTCCTAGCAAAAAGGGCAAAACAATCATACCTATAATTGTCAGCATCGACGTTTGAAAACTTCCGTTTCTTCCGTTTACCGTTGAAATAACGGTGAAGAAAACAATAACACCGATGACGTCATCCAGTGCGGCTAAAGGAATTAAGGTGTTCGTAACCGGTCCTTTTGTTTTGTATTCATTCACAATAGAAAGCGCCGGTGCAGGTGCGGTTGCCAGTGCGATTCCTCCGAAAATGAATGCCAGGTAGAGAGGGAGTTCTGCAATAAAAAAAACAAGGGCAAAAACGGCTGATACAATAAAAAAGGTCCCAATAGACTGTATTAAGGTAATGCCGATAATTTGTTTTCCCGAAGCCGCTATTTTTTTTAAAATAATTTCACGGCCAATCATTACTCCAGCAAAACATTCAAAAAATTTGATGAAAATTTTATACCAGAATGCAGTGATAATATTTGTTGTTACAACTCCGGCAAGATAGGGCCCTAACGCGATTCCTGCGATTAACCATCCCAGAATGGCTGGCAATTTTGCTTTGGAAACTAATTTACCGCAGGCAAATGCGGCACATGTAATTGCAAAAACACGTAAAAGTCCAATAATCATAGTAATTTTACCAACCTTTTTATAATATGTTCGGGTTCTATGCGAAGTCGGCAGGCCATTTCAAAAGCACCGTCGATAATAACTTTGAGTGTGATTGTTTCCTCTGCTGTGAAATCTTCAAAAAAAGAGAAAATAGTATTCCAAAGTGTAGCGTGTTTTTCTGCAGCATAAGAATATATGGTGTTATTTAATTGAAATTTATTGAAAATTTCACTACGGGTTATTGTATATGAATTAAAATATAGCTGCAGCAGTTCTGTATAAGAAGGGTGTTGCCCGGAAGAATTCCATTTCTGTATGCAGTTGGATGCTTTTGTGTAAAAAGTTTCATATAAAGCAAACGCAAGTGTTTCTTTATTGGGAAAAAATTTGTAAATGGTTTTTTTGGAAATTTTCAGTCTTTCCGCTAACGTGTCCACGGAAAATTTCAAGCCTTCCTGCCGAAGGCTTTGAATTGCTTCACAAACAATCTTTTCTTTCATAATGGAAACAAAAAATCTCCTTTTTTGTTTCTATTATAGCGCAGGTGATGAAAAATGTCAAGGGAATAAGTATGGAATTTTTTATTTACAAAAGGGACTTGACAAAAAGAAAATATCCTGCTAAAATATACCTATAGGTTGTTTTTTTTGACAGGAGGCTATTTTATGACAGAGCAGCTGTACATTGAACATATAATGCCTGCGCAGAAAAGTATTGCATTGATTGCACACGATAATAAAAAACCGGATATGATTGAATGGTGCCAAAAAAACAAAAAGATTTTGGAACACCACTTTTTATGCGGAACAGGAACAACGGCCAAGTTGATTGCGACCAAAACTGGCTTGCCGATCCGCGGATTTAACAGCGGTCCTTTGGGCGGAGATCAGCAGATTGGCGCACGGATTGTGGACGGAAAAATTGATTTGGTTGTTTTCTTTTCGGATCCTCTGACGGCCCAGCCGCATGACCCGGATGTAAAAGCGCTTTTACGGATTGCACAGGTGTATGATATTCCGATTGCCAATACGATGGCAACTGCAGATTTTATTATTACCAGTTCTTATATGAACAGTGCTTACACGCACAAACAGTTGAATTTCCGTTATAACATTGAAGAGCGTGTAAAAAAACTGTAAAAAGGGGAAATGGGGAAAATGAAATGGATGATTGCGTCGGATTTGCACGGCTCGGCATTGTTTTGTGAAAAAATGCTGGACGCCTATGACAGAGAACAGGCAGACCGGCTTCTTTTGTTGGGAGATATTTTGTATCACGGTCCCCGCAACGATTTGCCGGAGGGATATGCGCCAAAGGAAGTTATTGCGATGCTGAACGAGCGGAAACGTGATTTGCTGTGTGTCCGGGGAAACTGTGACGCGGAGGTCGAT
>CALXAO010000163.1 GCA_944386295.1 uncultured Clostridia bacterium
AGGTTCTCTCTGATAGGTCTCATAGTTCTGCTTAGGTTCAAGATATCGGATAACTTCCTGAGGTCTTGTCATAAAGAAGAGATCCATGAAAGATGCTCCCTTCTTTTGGAACGTAAGCGGAGTATACAGCGCTTTGGTGATCTTCTGATAAGACAGGGATATGGTTACAGAGGGATTCTTAGTCAGAGCTTCATCTAGGGTAAGAATACGATATGACGGATTGGGTTCAGACCAATTGGGTCTCTCTAGTACATCTTCAGTGGACCGAATCATATTCATCAGTATGATTTCATAATGTACGGAAGAGAGATCCATATGACCTTCAATATTCGTATCCTGAAGCTCTTGAAGCAGCTCATGGATCTGCTTCCCTCTGACTTCATTCGAACGGTTAAAGAGATTCTTCAGACGTACCATTGTCTTACTGATCTCATTATTCTGAATCTTGATGATAAACAGAGGTTTATCCTTCAAGGCACTCAGAGGAATGGTGATACTGTCATCGGTAGGCTCGGCTTTATGCTTGATGACAGCATTCAGCTCTCTTGTGATAAAGAGCTTCTCATCGGATTCGGTTGTAATCCGATAGGTCTTTCCAAGAGACTTCTGATAGACCTGGAACTCAGTCACATACTCATCGTAATCACCAGCAGAGACTGCTTCCTCAAGATCATCATTATCTCCTCCACCACTATCATAATCACTATCAGACTCGATCATATCGGGATTGATAATGATACGATAGTCGTTGTAGTTCTCGATATCCGAATTAGCACGGATAACGTTATTGTCCATCTCAAAGACCAAGTGAAACTCGGGGCACCACTCAATCTTACTGATGACTGCTTTCAGAATGTGCTTGACAGACAGCTGAGTCTGTGTCTGTTTAGAGGTAATGAACTCGGATGCAATACGGCCGATATTGACGCCAAATCCAGTTTCTACATCCAAGACTGCTTTGGAAAGTCCTCCATAGCATTTATGGCATACACCGTTACCTCTAGCGGCAGATGCACAAGTAGTGGGAGAACGTAAGAGAATAGTCTTACCAATCAGGTGGGTATCCCTATTGTAGTTGATTTTGCGTTCCTGTCCCCAAGGTTCCAATCGATAATATCTCAGGTTCAAATACTTAAGATGCTCTGCAGATTTCACCTGAACAGGAACCAGATGTCTTGTATGGCAATCGTAATTGGGATCAGGATGGAGATAGGAATCCATCGCAGAGAGTCCCATAATACGAGCTAAAGTACCAGACTTTGATACGTTCTTATGTTTCTCAATCTGTGCGATACGAGAAGTAGAAGACTCGATGACATAGTTCACTGGATCGGCAATACCGCCGCCAATAAAAGAAGTATCCACAACAACAGGGAAGATACCTCCTTTACCATCAGGCTTATTGCCGATAGCAATCTGGAACTCAGCATATTGCTTGGGGTTGATGCCCTCATTGGCTCTCCATGCATCTGCCAGACAATGATCATATCCCAAGATAGATTTCGCTGCTTTAATTCTCTCAATAGATACAGCGGCATCATGCATGATAGCATCATCTACTCTATCTACCGGAAGTGAACTATAACTTCCATGGAGAGCTTTAAAGAACTCAGGATCTCTGATCATTAGATCTTCACTATCTTCCAGATTCAATGTATTGCAGAGATAGTCTGTGAATGCATTCAAATCATGGAAGGTATGAAGCGTATCTGACATGATATTGCTCATCTCGATATTAGCGAGATCGTCACGGTGATCATCGACAATGAAGTTGTCAAAATACTTCTTGACGAATCCTGCCCGGAATTCATCCTCGAATACGAGATGCTGAGAAATGATAGGGGTATTGGTAGCTACAATCGCATACCACATAATGAGATTCATCCAGTAGTCCACAATACAAAGATCCACTGGGATATTATCTGCAAATATGATATGGATCTTATAAGACTGGACATAATCCGTATAAATACCATCTTTCATGATATTCAGAATAGCCTGGTAGTGCTGTTTCCAAATCTCAATCGAGTTGATATCAATAGTATGGATCTCCATTCTCTCTCCGTGTGCAATCGGAGCATAGATCCAATAATTCTCTTCATTGACAAGAGAATTGTCCTCGGGATGCAATTGCAGTTCTTCTTCTTCCTCTTGCTTCTTGCCTTTCGCTCTTGCATAGGCAATACTCATGAAATTATCAGAGTAGAATTGATATTGTCCGTATGGCATATGATACTCCTGTGCATTAAAAAGTCGTTGTGTGTATCTGTCCATGTATCCCATAGTGTGAACTCCTTCTTTCTAAGAGTTACCCAAAAGTTATAGGAAGGGTAATTAGCTACCCTTCCTATAACTAATTAGATCCACTCTTTGACGACGACTTCACCATTGGGAGCAAAATCAATCAGAGCAATCTTTTGAGTCCCATTCTTGAGATCTAACTGATGGAGAAAACAAGTATGGGTATCTGCTGTCCTAGGGTTGGCAAATGCCATCTGGGGAGTATGGATATCATCCTCCCCTTTATGGATCTTATCTAGTACATCCCTATAAGACAGAGTAAATTCGATATCGATCTCTCCGCTTAAGAGAGCTTCATCTGTGATATCAGGATAGAAATGAATCTCAGGTTTTGGAGCAGCAGGAATATTTCTCTTCTTATAATATTCCTGATCTCTGATATCCTTAAACTGAGCCATTCTCTTTTTCCTCCTTTTCTAATTCTTCTATTGCCTTTGCTACAGCAGCATCAGCAGTTGGTGCATCAAAATAGATCTTGACGGTCTTTCTGAATTTCTCGAAATAAGTATTTAGGTATAATCCTTTACCCTCTTCATACATAATTCCTCGCGTGAGGGTAATACCATAATCTTTTCCTCGAAACTTCATACACAAGACCTCCTTAAAAGAATGAAGCTGCCACACACAAGTGGCAGCTTCATATCTATAATATATGCTTATTCGGCACGATAGCCCTTCGGAACACAGTTATAGACAAAATTCTCCTTGTACTGAGCAACGTAGGGCTTGGCTGCCTCGCCATAGGTCTGAATCAGCTCGTTCATAAGACGACGCTCCTCGGCACGATGACGTACCAGCTCGTCCCAACGATCATCCCCAACTTCCTTCGCCATATGGCAGCAGACCAGTTCCTCAGCCTTATCCTGATACTCATCAGAAGCAAGCTTCTCCAGAGTATCCGCAGAGATAATATCCTCTTCTACCAGATACTTGCACTCAGGACCCTTCATAAAGTCCCGCAGCTTATCTTTGGGAAGATGAGAGAGTTCATTATATACGAAAGCTTCCTGCAGGGGTTTGATATCCTTAAAAGCTCCGTGAGGAGTAACAACACCTTCACCGAAAACCATAGAGGCCATATAAGCTCTCCTCCTTTGATGGTATAAGTTTATTGGATTGTTGATTGTATATTATTGACTTGTAAGGAGGTATATGAATCTTAATAGCTTGTAAAACAAGTGTAATAAAGGAGTTGATCATATGGGGCATTATGCTGACATGATGTATGATCGCATGATAAAACCTGATCGACCAGTACCTAAAACAGATTTCGAGATACTGGCAGAGAAGAATATTGCAATCAAGAATTATAGAGACACTACAGTAGATCTTCTTCAATTGGCATTTCCTAATCTGAGCTATACAGAGTTGGAGTATGCTGTTGATAGATCGATTGCTGAGAATCTGAAGAAGCATCCAGCGACGATCGATAACTCGTATAAGAAGACTAAGGTGGCTATTGATCTTCCTGAGTTGGCAAATTATATCCTGTCTAGGGAACCTATCATAACCACCTATGGTACTTTGTTTACCAAGCATGGGGATGTACCTCATCCTCTATATAAGATGATCGATAGCTTCATTTGGGACCGCGATAAAAACAAGAAAGAAATGTTTAAGTATCCCAAGGGAAGCTTTGATTATCAAAAGTATAATCTTCTTCAGTTACTGTTGAAGATCGATGCAAATGCATTCTATGGATCTCTTGGAATGAGCAGCTGTTTCTATTACAACTTCTATACTGCAGCATCTATCACTGCTGTTGGTAGAAGTCTGAATAGTGCAATGGCTCTGTTCTTCGAGAGTTTCCTAGCAAATAACGTTCCCTTCGAGTCTCTCAATGAGCTAGTAGTATTCATTCATAATGTCTGTAATGACAAATATGAATTGGATGATAGAGTATATATCAATCATAATGCCACAGTAGCGGAAACGTTTGCAAAGATTATGACCTCTTGTGGGTTCAACTATGTACCCAGTTGGGAGGATATGGATCTCGTATGGAGAATGCTATCTCAGCTATCTCAACCTGAGCTTAATAGACTTTATTATAAGAATAATCTCTATGAGTTCTGTGACAACAACTATGTCACTACGCTGCTCATTACCATTCTCCGTAAACTGAATGAAGTGTGGACTGATAGTAACAGTATTCCCAAGGAAGTCCATGATGAAGTTATCGAGTTCACCAATCTTCTGAGAGAGTATGTGTATTATTCTCATCAGATTATCGATCGTACTGACAAGATGGAGGCACTTATCCGGTCTGTATCTATTATCCAGGATACCGATAGTGCTATCGTATCTTATGATGCCTGGTATCAGTATCTGCTTCAGAAGACTATTGGAGTTCCCATGAAGATTAAAGAGACTGAGTATAACTGGGCTACCGAGAAAACTACTCCGATCACTTATACGATTACTGAGTATGACTTTGTGGATGATGATCTCATTGAGAAGAAGAGACTGAGAAATCCCATTGTGGTGATACCTCAAGATCAGCTAAGACATTCCATTCTGTCTATTCTCAGTTATAGTATCTCTTACTTGCTGAATGACTATATGTATCAGTATTGTAAGAACTCTCATGCACTACTTCCAGAGAATGAGAACTATCCTATGCCTAAGGGATTCTCTTGTATGATCCATGCAAAGACTGAGTTCCTATTCAAGAGACTACTGTTGACAGATGCAAAGAAACATTATGCATCTTATCAGGAGCTGCAAGAGGGCAATAAGGTTCCTAAGGATGAAGCTCTCGATACGAAGGGTATGGATGCCTTCAATAAGTCTACTACCAATGATACTATCAAGGAGAGACTGAAGGCAGTTCTAGTCAATGAGATTATGGATACTCCTACCATCAATCAGGTAGCTGTGGTAAAAGCAATTGCTATGATTGAGAAGGAGATCTATAATAGTATTCAATCTGGTAAGAAAGAGTTCTATAAACCTGCTAAGGTTAAGTCGAAATCTGCTTATGCAGATCCGATGAGAATTCAGGGTATTAAGGCAAGTATTGCTTATAATGCTCTTCACCAGGAAGGTACTGAGTCTATTGATCTTGATGATCGAAATAGTGTGGATATCGTGAAGGTATTGATCGATAAACATACGATCGAGAGAATCAAAGACACCTATCCGGATGTATATGAGAAAGGTATAGCATTCCTGGAAGGGAATCAGTATTATAAAGATGGTATTGATTCCATTGCTATTCCTACCAATGAGCCTGTACCTAGATGGGTACTTGAGTTTGTCCGCTATGAAGAGATTATCACAGACAATGTAGGGAAATTCCCTATGGAGTCTATTGGTCTCTTTAGAGGAAATGATTCCAATAATAAATCCAACCTAGTGCAATTCTAAAAAAAGAAGGAGAATGAAAAATGAATAACGTGTATCCTATCGGAGTAATCGCTTCCCAGTTCGATACCATAGAACTAGTGGATATAAAGGTATTCATTGCAAAATCTGGGAAAATTAAGCGTAATGAAAATCCATACCATGAGTATGGATGCATCCATGGATCGATCAATGATGTAATTGATATGATTCCCGATAATATTGCACTCACTTATAAATGCAGAATCAGGGCGTCCATGAAGACTAAAACCAAAATCCAAATTGATGTGTATTTAGATCCGTGTGAGAAAGATGATGTTCTTCATAAGGATGCGTGGGTAGCTTTCTCTGATGTACCTCAAATTATCGGTAGCGAGGCTAACGTCAAATTTGTTAAGTATACAGCGAAAGATCTAGATAGCTTTAATCCGTATTATCCTATCTATCCTGGATATGTATTTAGAAATTTCAATTATCGCTTTATAAAGGATATTATTACTTTCGATCGGAATGGTATACATCCCATTCATAATATCACTATAGATGATATTAAAGATGATCCTGTGGAATTTGATAGTCGTAACCCAGTTAGCATTATATACAACAACTATCACACGAAAGTCTTAATCATAAATGGAAAGCATTATATTGCTGGCAGGGAATTCAAGTATCAAGCAGATGGCGCAAAGATTAAATTAACCGCGCTGATCGATATGGATTAGTTTTAAATAAAAGGGTGGGATCTTCCCACCCTTTTATTTTTTATATACTAACGGGCACTAAACACTCAGTTAAACTAATATAAAGGAGGATAGTATCATGACAAATTCAGAAGTATATAATATCGTTTCTGAGAATGAACTCTCAGAAGTGATTGCTCATTTCAATACTAAATTTATCATGTCTATTATCGATTCGGCGATCGCAATTCGATATAATCCCTCTGCATTTACCAATAACCCCAATGTGGTTGATGCCTGGGATATGAATTTCAAACAGATCGTAGAGTACTACCAAAATACGGATATGACAGAGAGAGTAGCCGTATTACGAGCAAACACTTATAAGGAGATCATTGACCGGATTTGCCGAGTCCATGATCTCAATTTCACTGTGGAAGAAGTAGATCTGTATACAGCTGCCCATTATCTGTATCAGTTCTTGGTCTCCCAGTTCATCTATTATATGGATTACTTCTTTGCTTCCTATATTGTCAGAGAGGCTGATGCTCTCTTTGATGGTATGGAGCTCGGAATGATGAGAAAAAATAAAGATACTTCGACGGTATATAATAAGCGGATCTTCAAGAATGAGAAGATCGCTGTTATTGCTGCCAATATCGATAGAGTGGTCCAGTATATCTGTGGCATGGACTTCTCGTTTGATTATATCGTATATAACTGTGGGTTTACAAGAGAAGAAGCGGAATATATTCTTCGAATTGTAAGCCCTGCTTCTAGTTTCTTTACCACTTGCTATGTACCTATCATCTCCAATGATCTGGTACGTCCTATGCATCTGAATAATATCAGATTTATGATCAGAGATCTGGCAGAGCCTGGCAATGAGACATTTGCTGCCATTGCCACTACCACTACTGATGAGATTGATCCGATTGTATAATTTTTATTATGGAGGTTTACAACATGAGTGACGCTATCGATCTGACTCAGAGACCCATTATTAACCCCAATAAGAAAGTGGTCACTACGATTACCAATAATAATCCCGTTCATAATGCTCCCGTTACTACTCAACCCACTCCTCCTGCTCCTGTTAAAGAGAAAGCAAATATTCCCACTGAAGAAGATCTCGATAAAATTGTAGAGATCGCTAAGGAAGCTGCTGAGGAGAATGAGGATATCGAGGCTGTAAGAGCTGTTCCTGAGAGATCTGACGAGGAACGTCTGAATCTCGAGACTCAGGATGCTATCCCCATGGATGATCTCCCTGAAGGTGTCACTGCGGCTGAGAGAGAATTCGCTATGGATGCTTCTGGTAAGCCAATCTTTACAAAAGAGGGTGGAGAGCTTCCTGCTGCTCCTCTGCCTATCGATGCCATTGATGATCTGGATGACTTCAATGACAGAGAATTCAGAGAGAAGTTTATGGAGAATACCAAGGAGATCCATAATATCTCTGATGATGCTGCCATGGGTCTTCTGGACGTCCTGACTGCTTATAGAAGGGATAAGTCCATCAATGTATACAATAAGATGCCCGAGGAGATCAAGGAGCAGGTAAAGCAGATCTGCATGGCTTCTAATATCCCCATGGAGAATAAGAATGCTGTTGCTCGGATGATGCTGGATCAGATGATTGCTGAGACTGCTACTGATCAGACTTTCATCGACTTCGAGAAGTCTCTCAATGAGGCTATGAAGATTCCCAGCTTGGTGGATCTCTATGAGGAGCATATGAATGATACCATGGATGTCAAGCTCCCTGCTATGGCCGATGCCATTGAGAACGAAGATCATGCTAAGGCTAAGAACCTGAGAGATATTGCCGTTCGATATGATTGGGCCCGTGACTACTCTCACATGAGAGAGATCTACGACACCAATACTCGGATGAGAAAGTATGTACGTAAGCAATATGACGAGTGGCTGGATTATGCTCAGAATCTGAATCACTTCAATGAGGATTCCAAGTTCCGTATGCCGGATGCCACTACTTTGGAACCCATCCTGATCAAAGTTATTGCCAATGATCCCGACAATGATCTGACTGAGAAGGACGTACATAAGTTCCTTACCCTTCTCTTTGCTCATTGCTGTGAAATGGATTCCCATGGCCTTCTGGATGCTGCCTATATGTACTATCTCCTGAAGGACATCACTATGCTCTCCTATGTCAATACCGACTCTGAACAGGCAGCTGACGCCTTCTCTGCTGAACTTATCAGTAATATCAAAGCGTTGATGTATTACATTAACGTAAAGGAAGGTGAGTTCTATGCCGGTAATCAGCCCCGAGACCGCGGCAAACGCAAGTAATTCTTGCTATACCTGTATCGGTGGCCCTACAGCTGAGATGTCGAGTTATCTGAGACTCGTCTTCAATCCTACTGGTCTGCAGTCTTACACGGTTGATGTACATGTAGGCCAATCATATACAGTCGCATTCTATGATGCTTGTACCCAGAAGTATATCACTGCTACTGGCACAGTATCTGGTCTGTCGACGGATGCCATTGCTCTTTATACAGTCACTGTCATCGATGCAGATGGCAATCTGTGTCTGTGTTCTAAGAGACCTAATTTGTCTGGTTATATTGGCACTGAAACGTATCATATTCCTATTGCCAATATTGCTAAGATCGAGGCTTACTCCGAGAAGGAGCCCAAGCCTGAACCGACTCCTACAGAAAGGAGCGAAACCTTCGTGTCCATTCTTGGTATCTCGTCCACAGTAATCCATGCGGTTATTGTGAGACTGAAGATTTTCAACGATGATGTACAGCATAGCTGTACTGAAGTAGACATGGAAGTAGGTAGGACCTATCATGTCACCTATGTAAAGTCTGGTGAATCCACTGTCTATGAAATCACTGGCCGTCTGATTCAGATCAAGGAGCTTCCCCAATTTGGTGATGAGTCTCCTGAGTGTGGGTATGTACGGCCTGATGGGAATACCGAGCAGATTGGCATGGATGGCAATATCTACGATGCAAGATATTTCCATTCTCTTCCCAAGTATAATCCCGATGGAGATCGAATTCAGTTTGTCTTCGATACTTCTAAGGATTTCCAACAGTTGCATGATACGGTGATGCTGAAGGACATCCGGTTTGTCAAGGATCTGTCTCATATGGATGTACCTCCTTGTCCTCCGACGATTAATCCTCCGCCTCCGCCGCCCCCTCCGTTCTGTCCTCCCCCTCAGCCTCCTTGTCCTCCGCATTGGCCTGGTTGGGAAGGACCTGGACATCCTGGATTCCATCCTGGTTGTCCTCCGTTTAATCCTCCTCCGCCTCGTCCTTGTCCTCCTTGGGGTGATCAACCTCCCTATAATCCTGGGCCTGGTGATATGCCCCCTGGTTGGACTCCTGGGGATGATCCGGTTGATCCTGGGTTTAACCATCCGCTGGAGCCTGGCATCTGGACTCCTACTAGCCCTATGCCCGGTGGACAGCAATATACTACTGATTCCACTGGGTATGCACCTCCTACTCCTTATCCGGAGCAGACCACTGCGCAACCCCCTCAATACCCTCAGCAGGGCTTCAGAGTTGACCCGGATTTCTATAAATAATATGCATCAAATAACCCCATACGCCTAGTGCGTATGGGGTTTTATCCTGAACTTATCATTAAAGATTGGAGGTGTAATAATGCCTATAATTGGTTCAGATGCATTACAAAAAAGCTATCACCGACTGACCATTACTATGGGCAATGGTCTTGTTGATAATGTCCTCATTTCTTCTGACGGCCTGTATTCTATCTATTACGTCCGCAATGGACAGTATGTGAATGGTACTGGTCGTATTCCCAAGGTCGTGACAGATTATAGATGCCCTCAGAACAGCTATATTCTGTTCGACTACTCCTGTGATCAGTCTGCTAAGAGAGAGCGGATTTTCTTCTATCAGGTGCAGATGATCAAGGATGTTACACCGAACAATGCTTACAAGATTGCCGTTGAGCATGGATTTGAGGGTACTGTTGAAGACTGGCTGGAGTCCCTCAAGGGTAAAGACGGTAAGAATGCCTATGAGCTCGCTGTCGAGTGTGGGTTCCAGGGTACCCTGAATGACTGGCTCAACTCTCTCAAGGGAGAGAAGGGTGATAAAGGCGATAAGGGTGATAAAGGCGATAAGGGCGAGAAGGGTGATCCCGGTAAGAATGCCTATGAGCTCGCTGTTGAGCAGGGCTTCTCTGGTTCTATCGAGGACTGGTTTGCCCAGTTCGGTGATGTCACCATCATCAAACAGCAGATGACTGAGGTGCAGAATCACATTTCCTGGATTCAGGGTATGGAGAGTGCGTCCTCTATGGCCCTGGTCCATTAAGCTGAACACACTAGTAAACTTCAGTAGAAAGGAAGTGTTTTCTAGTTATGCCGATGATTAACTGGCATATCGTTCCCACTAAGGAAGAATTCCTTGCGGGTTCTCCCATTGAGAACGATCTGTATTTCATCGCGGATACCCACGAGATTTATCGTGGTTCTGAGAGCTATACCCAGTCTGTAATCACTTACGACGGGGAACTGCCTCAGAATCCGGCTGTGAACAAGCTGTATGTTCACTCTGGTGATCTGAGCTGCCGCATCTATAACGGTACCTCTTGGGGCGAGATCATTCGTCCTGTTATCACCACGATCAATGCCGGTGCCATGAATCCTGTCTCCAGTGATGCGGTTATCGCTTACGTTGCCCAGGAGATCGCTAAGATCACTGGCAGCTCTGGCGGTGTTGTAACCAACATCACTTGGGATGACGCCAATCAGATCCTGGACGTGTTCAAGGGTGAGACCAAGGAATCCATCACTCTGGACGGTCTGGGCGTATCGCTGCAGCTTACCAGTGGTAATCTGCAGCTGCTCGATGCCTCTGGTAATGCTATCGGTGATCCGGTAAGTCTGGATACTGATCGCTTTATCACTGGTGGCGAGTATGACCCCAACACCAAGACGATCGTCCTGTACTTCGACGGTAAGACTGGTGATGAGTCCACTGACAAGATCTCCATCCCTGTTGGTGACCTTGTCGACACATACACTGCTGGTAATACCTCCAGTGTGAATATGTCCGTCAGCGAGAACCAGTTCACTGCTACTGTCCGCATCTCTGTGGAGAGTGGTAATGCTCTGGAGCTGAAGGACGACGGTCTCTTTGTGACCGTACCCGATGTTTCCAATAAGATCAGCAAAGTCTCCGGTGCCACTGCCGGCAACCTGCCTGTACTGACTGCTGATGGCTCTCTGGAGGATTCCGGTGTTGCTATTGCTGATGTGGGTCAGCCCCAGATCTTCACTGGCAACGATACTCCTGAGGCTGCTGTCGGTTCCGGTACTGCCCGTAAGGGTGACTTCTGCATCATCACCAAGGCAATCGGTTCCACCAATAAGACTACTGCCACTCTGTATCTGTACAATGGTACCTCTTGGGCGCCTGCGGATACTAACTACGATGCGGCTAATGTCTTCCTGGCTACCGATATTGTGACTACCGTTGCTCTGCCTGGTGTGGAGCTGGTGAATGGCCGGGCTACCCTGCCTACCGCTGGTAAGTCTGTCAAGGAAGTCCTGGAGATGCTGCTGACTGTCAGCGAAGATCCTGAGATCGTTCAGCCCTCCATTACCATCACCTGTCCGCAGGCTGGTGCTCATGAGGTTGGTACCACTATCACTCCCACTTACAATGCCACTCTGGAGGCTGGCTCTTATGAGTTCGGTCCTGCTACTGGTGTGACTGCAAGTGCTTGGAATGTCCAGGATTCCGACTCTCATGCTCTGACCACCAACAGCGGTAGCTTCGATGCCTTCCAGGTTATCGATACTACCAACTACACGATTACTGCCACTGCTACTTACAACGATGGTGCTACTCCTCTGACCAGCGATGGTAAGGATTACGCCGAGGGTAAGATTGCTGCTGGTAGCAAGAGTGGTACCACTGAGGCCATTACTGGTTATCGTGCTGCGTTCTATGGCACTGTCAATGATGCAAATGCTACTATTGACTCTGCTCTGATCCGTGCTCTGACCGGTAAGACCGAGAAGGCTGTTGCGGCTGGTGATACCTTCGAGATCAAAATTCCCACTGGTGCCAAGATGGTGATCGTTGCCATTCCGGTGACTGCCACCAAGAACACGCTGTCCAGTGTGACTGATGTGAACGGTCTGGGCGTTGATGTCCTGAGCACGTTCGCTCTGTCCCAGGTTGCTGTGTTTGGTGCCGAGGGTTATGGTAGCATCAATTACAATGTGTACGTCGCTAAGATGGCGTTTGCAAATGATGTTGCCAACACCTACATCGCCAAAGTGTAAAGGAGGGTTAAACAATTATGGCAAGCTATGAGCCTATTAACAACAAGCTGAACTTTGCCGTATCGTTTAATCCGATTACGGCATTTCCGCTGGATGCCAGATCCATCTTTGGGAGCAAGACTGCTGCTGAAGCGGCTGCTGCTACCGCTGAGAATGCTGGCTCTACCAACACTGTGTACTACTATGGTATGCCTCTCGTTGTCTTCGAGAATGACGTAGCTACCATGTACACCATCCAGGGTGATAAGACCCTGAAGGAAGTTGGTTCTGCTCCGGTTCCTGATAATGCTACTATCGAGCTCACCTCTGGTGGCGCTCTGCAGCTGAAGGACTTTGGGGCTCGTTACTATGCTTACCATGAGGCTGATCCCATCATTGAGGGTTCTTGGACTTATCCTGACGGTATGCCCGAGTCTCCCAATGAGGGTGATCTGGCCAAGGTTGGTGAAGCCTGGTATCGCTGGGACGGTGCTGCTTGGACTACCTATTCTGAGGAAGTCCATGAGTCTGATTGGTATGAGCTGACTGAGGGCTGGAAGGCTGGCCTGGAGCCCAAGGTTGTCGCTGCCGCTGGCAATACTTACAATATTGCTTGGTATGAGCCTTCTACTACTACGATTGAAGGTATCTCCAGCATTATTTCCAATATGCAGACTGAGATCGATGGGTTCAATACCCGTCTGGGCGACCTGGAGACCCAGGTTGAGGAACTCGCTGCTGGTGGTCTGGTGAAGGTCGATGAGACTACCATCACCAAGGGCGAGGATGGCACTCTGTCTGTCAAGGAGATTGCTCAGACTCAGGTTACTGGCCTGGCTGGTGCTCTGTCTACTGCTACTGCGAATGCGGTACAACAGGCTCAGACTTATGCTGATGGTCAGTTCGTTGCGAAGAGCAATGTCGTGGCGGCTGGTGCTGCTGCAAGTGATGTTGGGACCGCCTCTAACGAGAAGGTCGCTTCTGAGAAACTGCTGGTCGATCAGCTGACCTGGAAGCAAGGAATGTAAACAATTAATTAAGATGGGGAGATGAAACCATCTCCCCATCTTCATCGTGTGCAACATCTCAATAAATTCTATTGTAAGGGAGAGATTGCAAATATGCTTACTTGGCATTATCTGACTAGTGAGACCTTTGATGCCGGCGTGGCTGCTGCCGACGGTCTGTATTTCCTGAGCGATACCAAGGAAATCTATCGTGGCAACGAGCTGTTCTCCGGCGCCTTTGAGATCATGGACGATGCTGACAGCGACCTGGACACTGTCCTGGCTGAGGTTACCCGTCCTGCTCATGGCAAGATCTATCTGTCCAAGACCACCCTCGAGGGCCGTGTGTATGATGGCGCTGCTTGGCAGACTGTCATTCGTCCCGTGGCTACCACCATTGCGGATGGTGGCACCGGCCTGGTGACCGCTGATCAGGTTCACGACTATGTCGCTGAGCAGATCGCTAACGTTACCGGTGGCGAGAACTTCGTGCACAACATCACCTGCGCCAACGGTGTTCTGACCGTTGAGGGCGGTGACGGTGGTGCCTCCTCTCAGGTTCAGCTGTCTGGCCTGGGTGCCAGCCTGGAGTACAATGCCGGCACTGGCGCTCTCCAGCTGAAGGACCTGACTGGTGTGGCTCTGGGTTCCGCTGTGAACCTGGACCTGGAGCGTTTCGTGAGCGCTGCTGCCTATGACACTGCTGCTCATGAGATCATCCTGGCCTTCACTGGTGTTGCTAAGATCGACACTGGTGCTTCCTACACCTATCCCGATGGCATGCCTGCTGATCCTACTGCTGGCCTGGCCTGCCGCGCTACCGCTGAGGGCGAGCCCAAGTGGTATGTGTATAAGGAGTCCGCCTGGGCCGAGATTCCCGCTGGCGAGGTTCCTCTGGTGATCGAGGTTGGTGACCTGGTGGATACCTACACCGCTACCAACACTCAGACCATCGAGATGTCCGTCCTGAGCAATCAGTTCAGCGCCAACGTGCGGATCGACTCCACGACCGGTGGCAACCTGCTGACTCAGAATGCCAACGGTCTGTATGTGGCTCCTGTGAACCTGGATTCCTGCATGAAGCTGGTGGGCAGCGCTGTTGAGAACAACATCGCTACCTTCGGCACTGGCGGTCAGGTGAAGGACAGCGGTATGAAGGTCGGTGGCGCTACTCTGGTTGCCAAAGATGCTACCACCGTGGCCACCGAGGCTGCTGTTGAGGCTATCCGTGCTGCTCTGCAGACTGCCATCGATGGCAAGATCGCCAAGATGTCCGGCGCTACCGCTGGTAACGTCGTGACTGCTGCCGCTGATGGCCAGGTCCAGGATTCTGGCAAGGTTATCGGTGGTGCTACCCTGAATGGTACTCCCAACGAGAACACCCTGGCCACCGAGGCTGCTGTTAGCGCTGCTATCACTGCCGCTAAGGCCGACGTTCTGCTGGACTCCGACGTGAAGACCACTCTGGCTGACGCCGACACTGATGCTACCATCCCCAGCTCCAAGGCTGTTGTGGATGCGCTGAAGTGGGTCACCACCATGTAACAACTGATGAGATCCCTGGGGTTTCCCAGGGATCTCTTCTTTGCCAGAAGGCACATACTATTAATACCGATATAAAGGAAGGTGTTATATATCATGGCTATGGTAAAGTTTAGAGACTGCTTAGCCTCTGAGCTTAGCGATCTGCCTATCGAAAACGGTAGCTTGATTACCTGTAGAGATACTGGTGATCTGATTCTGGATAGCCTTGAAGGTGTGCGTGTTCCTCTTGCTAAGGGAGCTCATATTGTAAACGGTCGTGTTACCAGTGAGCTGTTCCCTCAGGAGGGGCATTTCTATTACTCCACATCTGATCGGTTTGTGTGCGTATACCATGATGGTTCCTTCCAGCCAATCAATGCTACCCTGATCAATATCAACCTGGAAAACATCATGGTTACTAAGAAGTCCCAGGCTAGTTTTCCTATCAATCCCAATTCCACTGGTAGCAAGTTCTATGGGGTTAATGGCCATATTCTGAATGTGGTTCCTCATATTCTGACTACCGATAAGTCCATTGCTGATCTGGATGCTACCAACTTTGTTGGTGCTGGCAATGTGGTCTTCAATGGAGTTACCAGCGATGATGGCTGGGCTGTCAAGGTCGCCAATAACAGCAACTATAACTGGATTGGCTCTGCCAATGTCTTTGTCATCTTTGTCGAGAACTACAATACCGTTTAAGGGACTGATATACAATGGCTGAGAAACTTCCTTCGTTTGTAAAATGTGATGGGGATTCCATTCTGTTTAATCAGGATGGAGAGTTTATTTTTTATGTGTATGAAGAGTTCTTCCAGAAAGAGTATGCTCTCATCAAGGGAGAATATGTCAATCTGATTGGAGTGCTCGACTACGCTATCTTCGACGAGAAGGGTAAGAATAGCGGACTCAAGCGGTTCTATTTCCCTTCTGTCTTCTTAACCAAGCCTTATGCTATGGATAAAATGAAGAACGTGAAGCTGACAGCTTCCCAGGAGCCTAATGACTTCAGACTTCTGAGGTATAAGAAAGGCGATGCTATCATCGTCTCCACCAAGGTTCCTCAAGAGCTGACGAATATGGAGGATTTCTATAAGATTTTCCTCTATGGTAAGCTTCCTACTACAATCCCCTATGACAAGCTTCAGGATTACTTCAACAAAAATATCAACCTCAATGGTTCATCTTACGGATTAAACATTCAAACCTTCGGATTCGTAATCAGTGAAGTTTGTCGAGATCCTAAAGATCTTAATAAGGCATTCCGTCATACCAAGTTTACGGATAAAACTGCCTATAGACCTATCTCTATTATCGACGTTCCTAAGTACATTTCACCCCATCAGTCTCTCAGCAGCCAGAACTGGGATAGTGCCATTGTAGGTGCAATCATGCATCCTACGGATGTTGATTCTCCTCTGGAAACCCTTGTTATGGGCGATTGAGGCTATAAAGTGTACTCTTTAACATAGGAATAAAAGCCCATAACTCTGTAACAAAAGCTTATTGGCTTAATTGACTTATAAAGGAGGAAACAACTATGATTCCTGGCACTTTCTTTGAATGGGAAGATCTAAGTGCCATTACTACCGTACCAGAGATCAGTACCGTGCGGACAATGCCGATGTTCGCCACGGTAATCACCTCTGATAAGGGAGAGGAAGGTTGGACTCTGCTTTCTGGCCAGGACTGGTTTGATATGTATGCGGTCAACAACGTTGTTGACTTTAGCCGCCATGGCCAGCCTCTTCTGCAGGCTGCTATGGCTATCAATTCCGGTGCCCAGCTTCTTTGTAAGCGTGTTGTTGCGGATGATGCTTGCCTGGCCAACCTGGCCGTGATTGCTCATCCTACCGATACCGAGACCCAGAAAACGGATGCTGATGGTAATCCTCTGTATACCGAGGCTGGCACCGGTCAGGAGACTACTGTCGCTGAGGGCAACACTCCTATCATGCTGAAGACCAAGACTGTCCAGTACTCTCTGAAGTCTGCAGCTGGGTGCACTTCCCAGAAAGATGTCATCAATGCCATCGTCGATGCTGTCAACCTGGACAATGAGTCTGCCGGGGAGAACAAGTACTATCCCCTGTGGATCATCTTCGACAATGGTCGTGGTGCTTCTAAGAAGCGTTTCCGCATCAGCCCCAACTATACTCTGTCTAAGAACTATGAGAACTTCTTCATCTACGATCTGGATGTGATCGAGTCCAGCACATATTTCGATACCATCCATTTCTCTCTGAGCCCCAATGCCACCAACAGTGGTGCCAATATCTCTTTCCAGTATGCCGTGAATACGGATTCTGGTCAGATCAAGGCCTATCAGTTCGCGGACTCTATCACTGAGTTCATGGATGTGATGGGTGCTGTGGTAAACGAGCACTATCCTGAGGTCACTGCGACCGCTATGGATCTGCTGTTCGGCACCAACAAGAAGGGCATCGCTATGGACGGCATCATTATCGACACCGATGGTGGTGTGAATCTGCAGATTGCTACGGGTAATCTGCTTCTCAATGGTACCAATGGTTCCTTTGGGGACACTCCCATCGAAGCCGAGGAGTATGGTGCTCAGGTAGCCAAGGCTTTCGCCGGCTATGTGCTGGATAAGAGTGGCCGGGATTATACGATCCTGACCTATAAAGATGGCTGCTATGATCCCATCATCTACAACGTTGACCGTTATAAGATCGATGCGATCCTGGATGCCAACTACCCCGATATCGTAAAGCGTGCTATTGAGCAGCTGGTAACCTATCGTGAGGACTGCTTCTATTTCCGCGATATGGGTATCGATGTGAATACCATGGAGCTGATTGAGGCTGCCGACTATGACAACCTGCACAATAAGTTCTGTGCTACGTATTGCACCTACTACGATGTCATCGATCCCTATTCCTATAAGCAGATCACTGTGACCATGATGTACTCTATGGCCCAGCTGATCGTGCAGCAGTTCAACAATGGTCGTAACCTGCCTCTGGCCGGTATCAAGTATGGTTTCACCATCACTGACGCCATTGAGGGCACTGTGGCCTTTACGCCCACTATCTGCCCGGGTCTGAACCAGAAGGAAGAGCTGATTGATCTGCGGATCAATTACGCTACCTATATCGAGGATTCCCTCGTCATTGAGTCTCTGTATACCTCTCAGGAGCGTTATACTCAGCTCAGCTTCATCAATAACGTTCTGGCTGTCCAGGAGGTTATGAAGGAAATCCGTCGTCGCTGCCCCGCTCTGCGGTACAGCTTCATCGACGGTGACGACCTCGAGAAGTATCGCGCCGACGTTGAGGAGGTTATCGAGCCCTTCAGCTCTAACTTCCGCAGCCTGACGCTGACCTATATGCAAGATCCTTACTATACGGAGAAACCTTATTCTCAGCTTATCGCGTAAGCGGTGAGTTTTCTGGGTTAATTGCTGGCAATGCCTAAAGCCCTATCCACCACAACGTGACTCGAAAGAGTGAGCGTGATGGTTGCGAAAGCAGAAAAAAGTGATAGGGATGGACTATGGTGAAATAAAAGCCCAAGTTCAGGTTGGGTCCTAAGGTCCAAAAACAATGGCTCTTCAGCAGCGAAACACCTTAAATGGTGGACGTTCAACGACTATCTCCTTACGGGAGAGTAAAGCTCGAAGCCAATGCGGGAAGAAAAATCCAGCTCCTACTTAGGTAGGATGAACAAATAGTCTCCACTCATAGGAAACTATGAGGTATCCATTGTGGATACATCTATAGCTTGCGACTATAGATAAAGAAAGCCATACATCTTCTTCTTTTTAAAAATACAGTATGGAGAATGGCAAACTCCATACTGTATTTTTAATTTTTATCAACTTTATTATTGAGAATAAATATTTTATTCTCGGTACTGGAAAAGAGGTGATAAAATGTATAGTACCATTCATCAATATAAATATTATAAAGTAAAATTATATGATCTAAATGATGAGCAAATAGAAAAGGCCAAACTCTATTCCAAAGTTTCAGCTATTCTATATAATTTTGGTATAGAGTTCGTCCAATACGAATATCAAAATCATCGCAAATACCCAAAATTTTTTGGGTTATGTGAAGCTATGAGAAATTTTGTCAATCAAGATGAAAATCGTTGGATGAAACAAGTGCCCGCTTACACAAGAGCAATGACGATGAAAATTTTAGACGGAGCATTTCAACGGTTTTTCAAAAAGCAAGCAAAATTTCCAAAACCCAAAAAGATCGATAATCCTCATTATTCGTTTTCAATCCAATCAGATTCAATATCATTCCATAAAACTGAAAAGAATTTAATTAGGATTCCCGGTCTAAGCGGAAAATATGATGGACATATAAATGCAAAACAACATCATTTGCCGATAGATAAGGAATCAAAACACAATTTCAAAAATGCCCGTATAAAGTATGATGGCATAAATTGGTGGTTATGCATTTCATTCAAACTAGATGCAAATCAAGAACCAATAGAAACGCCAACAGGGGAAGGATTTGGCATTGATGTAGGGCTTAGAACTGCAGCATATCTATCCAATGGAAGAAAGTTTGACTTTCCATATACAATGCGGGTAAAGACCCTTTTACATCGGAAAAACAAGCTTCGGTCCGCCATTGACAAGTATAAGAATATGGAACGAAAAAAGCAGGAAAGATCTTCCTCCCACGATGAAAATCGTGAGGTACAAATTCCTATTTCTAATCGTCAAATGAAGCGTATTAACCGATATCGGAAAACATGCAGACAAATTACGAATATCTATCACACTTTCTATCATACCGTTTCACGACGTATTGCAGATATGTACCCAGAATGGATATGTATCGAAACATTACAAGTCAAAGAAATCCAGCACAATAATAAACGTAACTCTGCGAATATGCACGAGGCTCGTCTATCTGGATTTCTCGATATGATAGATTATAAATGTAGAGAGCATGGAACAAAGGTTATCAGAGCCCCAAAATCATTTCCATCTTCTCAAATATGCTCTAAATGCGGAAACAAGCATAAAGTAGGATCCAATGAGACATATATATGCCCAAACTGCGGACTAGAGATAAATCGTGATTTGAATGCAGCGCTGAATTTGAAGAAATATGGAATCGATAATCCAACGCCGTATATGTAAGGCACAGGGATAAGAAGTAGCATGAGCCAAACACCAGCTTTGGTATACAGCTCTTTTAGGCGATAGCTCTTCTAGAAGAAATTCTAGATAGCCCTATATTTCTCTTACGCATAGGGATATAGGTTGATGGAGTTATTGCCGGAGAGAACGTACATCTTATTAAAAGAAGATGTATGGCGTTGGAATAAAATTTTCTATGCCATGCTTGCCGTCCAATTCCGCGATTTTGTACAAACGGAATACTTCAGAATTGTGGCGTTGGGCTCTCAGGCCGACACGACCAATATCTCTACTACTACCACTACTGGTACTAGTACGACGACTACGGTCGGCGGTTAATCTCTAAAGAAAGGAGAATACGACATATGGGGTCGTTTTATATGTTCAATGACCTGAAGTCTGCGCGTGATGTCACTAAGTACACACTCTTCCGTGGTACTACTGACTGGACCCAGCTTCAGCAGTTCGATATGTATGAGTCTGGTTACCCCTATCTGATCATGGTCAGTGTTCCTCGCTTCTTGCAGGAAATGGCTGATCGTGACACTGAGGTTAAGACTCTGCTTGATTCCTACAAGCATATCATCGAGTATGAGTTCCTGGGCTTCGATTCTGGTATCCAGAATATCGAGGTCGAGACTCAGGAGATTACCAATAACATTCAGACTGCGAATGTTATCACCAAGGTTAATGCTCCTTCCGCTACTTCCTTCTCCATGCGGTATAAGGAAAAGGCGGGTGCTCCCATCGAGAAGCTTCACGAAATGTACCTGCGTTGTATCAGTGATCCTGGTACTACCTTTAAGACCTACAATGGTCTGATTGGTTTCGAGGATGGTCAGATTGATCCTCGTGACGCTGGTTTCCATAAGGAGTGCTTCTCCTTCCTGTACATGCACACCGACAATACTGGCCTGCTCCTGGAGCGCGCTATCTATTGGGTGTGCTGTCAGCCCACTTCTGCTCCTCTCGAGATCTTCAATGGTACTCGTGGTGAGGTCCAGTTCCAGGAACTGACTGTTGAATTCAACGGCATTCCTCTGCTGGGCGATAAGATCAACGCTCAGGCCAAGAAGATCCTTGACTGGATGAACAGCGAAGCCAATGAGAACATGGTCCATCGTAACAGCTGGAACTATGACTATGCTGGTATCGGTGATACCGCTTATGGTCTGTCTCAGTCTTCTCTGTGGGGTGGCTCCTCTAACGGCTAACCTATATACGGCTAGGGAGAAATCTCTAGCCGTATTTCTTTATAAAAAATAAAAAGACTTTATACATTAAAGTAGGAGGGAGTGGATTTCTCCACTCCCTCCTTGGGAAACCTCCGTTGCGTTTAGGTGTGTCGTATTGCCTTAGAATTGGAATTAAAAA
>CALXAO010000164.1 GCA_944386295.1 uncultured Clostridia bacterium
CAATCGCACCAAAACCCAAGGTGTCTTTTGTATTTGTTGTTCCAGCAGAAGTTTCCTTGACCCGAGATTACGGAAAAAACGCAGCAGGCATTGAGTCAGTTGACGTAAAAAAACGGAAGATTCATTCTTATATGAGATGTATCGATAGAAATTGCTGGACAAATGTAATGGATGGAATGCAGTCCATAGAAAACCTGCAAAAACAGGTCTTGGATGTTTTAAAGTTGGGCTAAGGAGTATACATGGATTTATCATCAATGCTTGCGCGGGAGGATTTTTTCACGCACTTTTTTGCCACAGTCCGAAAGTACTATAAAGAAGTACGTAATATGGATGTCGAAATCGGCTTTTCCTCCAAAAAGGACTGTAATCTGGTGATCAAGCCCTATCTGTCTGCCGCGACCGCCCCCAATATGTCTTCCCGCGCCAGAAGCTTTTTCTACAGTGAATGGAATGTGAGGAGCTCTTTTCTAAAATACATTGCAGCCAAGGCCGGTGTGGTGCTCTTGACGCATTCCGGGAAAAGCTTTGCCCAGTTTGCCTTCCGGATGACGCCGGAGGATGCACTAACCCCGGACCTAGTGATTGCACCAAATAACCGTTCCATTCGCTTCTTTGACTACAAATCAGGAACGGTGGGTTGTATAATAAAATCCGGATTTACCAGCAAGTATTTTCAAAATCAGCTGAACTTCCGCAAATCACACGCCTATCCTTTTATGCTTCCCATGCTGAGGTGGGGCGAAGACTGGTTCATAGAGCCGATTCTCATTGGGCACCCACTTGCTAGGGTGACAAAGGAATCTGTGTATCAGCAGGGGATCGTGGACGCGCTTGCTGATATTAAGCTTCTGGCAGAGAATACCCTGTCGCAGGCGGAGGCGGAAGCGTATGTTTCCGAAATGACCGCCAGGATTGGGAGGCTTCTGTCCCAGGCCGAGAAGCGGAAGCATATCAAAACCGCAGCCTCCGCGCTGAAAATTGTGGAGAAGGCGGCTGAAACCGTTGGGAAGAGCTTAAATTCTATTCCCATGTGTGAGAGCCACGGGGATTTTCAGGGCGGTAACATCTGGGTCGATGAAAAGGGAAAGACCTGGATCTATGATTGGGAGACGGCGGGCAGACGCAGCGTGTGGTACGACAGCGCGGTGCTTTGTTATTCCCTGCGCAGGCCCTTTGGCTGGGAAGGGCTGGCCGGTGAGCAGTTCCCGGACAAGCTCCTGAACTGCGACCGTGAGAAGCGGTATGACGCCGGCGGCTATCAGGAAATCAAGGCGGTGGTGCTGCTGGAGGATATCCTGTTTTACCTGGAGGATCTGCTAGAGCTTCCGGAGGACTGGGGAGCGGAGATCTTTGATGCGTTTGTGAAGCGTATTGAGCAGATAAGAACATGAGCGGTGGTGGAACATATATGACTGAGCTGAATGATTTTTATGCCTTGCTCATTCGGGGGGATGATCTGACAGAAGAAGAGCTCGCCCGTTTGCGGAAGATTTATGCTGAGATTGGCAGAGAGCAAATCTTCCGGATGGTGACCGGGAAGAAAATTCTCCCCTTTGCGGCCAGAACATTTTCGATGTATGGCTTTGACACAGCATTCTGGGAGAAACATTTGCAGCGGCTCAGAACACGCAACAGGAAGATCCTGCGCTGCATGGACGAGGCCTATGCGAGCCTGCGGCAGCATGGCGTTCAGAAAATGTTTGTCTCCGAAAATTTCGGCGCGCTCTTATCTGCCCAGGCGGATATCGGCTTGTTTGCGTCGGGAGATGTGGATAACTACGCGGATCCCGCGGAAAAAGAGGGAATTTATCAGGCCTTTGAGGCGCTGGGATATACAAGGAAGGAGCGCTATGCAGGCTTGCATCAGATTGCCGCGGAGTTCTTCCCGCCAGAAGACATGGATGTGCCTGAAAAATTCTATATAAGTGTGGACTTTTATCCCTTGGCAAGGCTGAAGCTCCCGTGCTTTGTTCAGGCTGACCAGTTTGTTGACTGGCGGCAGCTGACCCGGTATGGGGATACCGCGGTGGTTCTGCCGCCTCCGAACGCATTGATGTATATCTGTATGCTGCATATTTCTCTGCATTCCTTCTCCAGGGCGCCGGACATCCGGTTGTATATTGACCTGCTCAATATGTCAAAGACCCGGATTGACTACGCCGCAATTCGGGAATGGTGCATGCGGGACCATACCTGTACCAGAGCTGCCGTGGCGGCAGAGCTGGCAAACCGGCTGATGAAGACGCAGATTCCGGATGAAATTACGCAGCTCTCCGGACGAAAAGAGAAGATTGAGAAGATCGTGTATGATGCGGCCAAAAACGATCTGATCTATGAGCCGTCGGGGATAAAAGTTCTCCGGATTGAAGCATTGTGCAATGACCGAAATCTGGTTTGCGGAGTTTTGGACATCCTGTCTCCGGACAAAAACTGGATGAAGCGCGTATACGGAAGCAGCGGACTTGCCGCGCATGTGAAACACTTGATAAAGGTGCTGTAAAATGAAGAAGCATTTGGCCATTCTCTGTGGTATTTTTTATCCCAATCCCTCTGCAACGGGACAGTGTACAAAGCGTTTTGCGGAGCTGCTGTCTGACGCGTATGAGATTGACATCATCTGTATGTCTGACGATGAGACAACAGCGGAAGTGGATACCGGCCAAGGAATCCGCATTCATAAGATTGCCGGGCGCAGAATGGGGATGGAAGCAAGGAGCCGCGGTGGGTGCAAAAAGCTGCTCCATCTGCTCGGAGGCGTGCAGATTAAGACGCAGCTGCTGGGCAATCTCAAATGGTATCGGGATGCTGCGCGCCGCAAGCTGGAGGAAATCTGCGCAGCGCACAAATTGGATGTGGTTTTCTCTGTCTGCTCCCCCTTTGCCGCGCACTGTGCGGCCATGGATTTTAAGCGTACGCACCCGGCGGTCCATTGGTGCGGCTATACGGTGGACCCCTATGCCGCGAAAAACAGGATCCGACCCTTCTGGTGCGGATTTGAACGGTTGATCGCCGAAGAGAGAGCTGTTTTGCAGAGAATGGATACGGTTTTGCTTTCTGAAGAGGTATATAAAAACAGACCGGAACTGTTCAGGGGGTGCAGCAACTGCAGGGAGCTACCGTATATGCTGCCGGCGGTGACCGCGAAACGTACGGAGCGAACGTTCTTTGACGCACAGAATATCAACTGTGTCTATGCCGGCAGCTTCTATCGGGATGTCCGCAATCCGGAGTGTATGCTGCGGACCTTCTCGCGTATCAAAGATCCGGGCATCAAGCTTCATTTGTTCAGCAGCGGATGTGACGATCTGGTAAGAACATACACAGAACAAAGCCCTGGTATTGTGCTCCATCCAAGAGTTTCTGTATCCGAGATAGCGCAGGTGTATCAAGAGACGGACGTTCTGGTAAATATCGAGAATTCCACGGAAGAGTTTATGCCCAGCAAAACCTTTGAATATATTGCAACAGGCAAGCCGATTGTCAATTTCTACTGTGGAGAATGTGGCGGCAGAGAGGCCCTGGAGCTGTATCCGCTGTGCTTTCAGGTCCGGAATGCACCGGGGTGTGAGGATGCAACCGGCTTGGAAAAATTCTTATCAGCGAATCGGGGGAAATCCGTATCTGCCGGTGAACTTGAAAAGATTTACAGCAAATATTCTCGTGAACGCATTTCCGAAATACTGCACGATGCTATGCTGACTTTAGAGGGAATTTCACAGAATGGTGATTAAATTTGGAAAAAGACGGTGGGCATTACCTTCGCCCCCCATATTTATAAACTTATTTGTAACGGGGATTGTGCTTCTGCCCATTTATATTAAGCTGATGGGCGTCCTGGGGCAGATCCTGTCTGTTCCGACGACCGTTACAACGTACCTCTACTACGGCGTACTTTGGCTGCTGCTGCTGATCGGCATATGGGAAATAAAGAATCATATCATATACGCTGTTATCATGGCCATTCTGCTTGCTGTCGCGCTTCTCATGGAATTGTTCCTGTTCCCGGAAAACAGCGCCTATATACTGGATGGAGATGCATTTAGCTATGCGATTTTTCAGCCGACCGCACTGCTGCAAAGCACGCTCTTTGTGTTTGTTGGCCTGGCGGTCACTAATTTTGAGCATTTAGGCCGGCTTTTGCATAGAGCCGCAAGAATCGGCGTTTTGGGAGCAACACTGACCTATCTGTTGATGTTGCTTTTTGGCGTTGGTATTCATTACGATGATATGTCTACTGCCTATGGCGTGAGCCTTATTATGTGCATATTGGTAGCATTTAAGGAAAATGGTGATTGGAAATATATTGTTATGGGTAGTGTGTGCCTCATACTGGGAGGAACTCGGGGGCCAATTATTTGCTTGCTGGTAGCAGCCATATTTCGATTCATTATTTTTGAAGATAATATTTACACAAAAGCAAGAGGTATTTTTCTATGTATAATAGGTGGACTAGTAGTAATCAGCGGAGTGGGGCTAAAGCTGCTAGAATTGCTGAACGACTTTTTTGCAATGTTTGGGCAAACGAATCTTCGAATATTAGACTATATTAACGAAGGAGTTATTTTAAATGGAAGCGGCAGAGACGATTTTGCTTACGTTCTATTGGAAGCAATTAAAAAACATCCGTTTGTAGGCTATGGCGTTGGTGCTGACCGTTTGATATTGGGAGGCTATTATGCACATAATTTAGTACTTGAGGTTTTGGTATCCTTTGGTGTCATTGTGGGCGGTATATTTCTAGTGTGGATTATTTGTCTGTCCCTGCGCATGTTTACCTCGCAAAAGCTGACGGCTCGCAAGCTGGCCATCGGTTTATTCTGTGGTATCGTTGTAAAGCTGTGCCTATCCTCTACCTTTATTGAGTCCAGAGAATTTTTTCTGTTTTTGGGACTATGTATTGCAGCAAAAGGCAGTTGTGGGCTAATAGAACAAACTGAAAAAAGGTAGGTATGGAATGAAACAAATAATAAAGATGCTCTTTTTAAAAAATAAATGGAAGAGTAAAAATGTATTTTTTGGTCAGCGGTGTCAAATAGCTGTTGATAGCACATTTGAAGGATATAATAAAATTGGAAATGAGACTTTTTTTGCAGGAAAGATAGGAGAAGGTTCTTATATAGGAGAAAAATGTCATATTGTAGCTGAGATTGGTAGATTTACCTGCATTGCATCCAGAGTGGTCACCGTCAGAGGCAGCCATCCTACGAGAGACTGGGTGTCAATTCATCCGGCGTTCTACTCCACGCAGAGCCAGAGCGGGATTTCTTTTGTAAAGGAAGAAAAATACGCCGAAATTAAAGCGCCAATTAAAATTGGTAATGATGTCTGGATCGGCGACTCCGCGATTTTGATGGATGGGATTACGATTGGGGATGGCGCAGTCGTTGCCGCAGGGGCTGTGGTCACAAAGGACGTGGAACCATACAGCATAGTCGGCGGCGTACCTGCAAAAGTTATGCGTTATCGGTTTGATGATAAGAATACTATTCAAAAAATATTAGAATTAAAGTGGTGGGATAAGCCAAAGGGATGGTTCATAGAAAATGCAGCACTGTTTGAATCTGCTGACAGTTTGCTGAAGCAAATCGAAGGATCTACAGAAAACACTGGGAGACAAAAATAGTATGTATTACAATACAGTGCCAAAGTGGTATCGGATGTTTCGCTATCCTTTAAT
>CALXAO010000165.1 GCA_944386295.1 uncultured Clostridia bacterium
AATGTGATCAAAGAGATTTACGTGCCGAAGAAAATTGTGAATATTGTGATGAAATAAGATTGTAAAAGCCGAGAACCCTTAAAAATAGGGCGCTCGGCTTTCTTCTTTTTGCCAATTGATACTAAAATGATACTATTTTCCGCACTTCCGGATTTTTGATACTACATCAGCCTGTTTGTGCGGGAACAGATGTGAGTACGTCCTTAGTGTTATATCCGGCGATTCATGCCCCAGACGTTCAGCCACAAGCACCGGATTAGCGCCCAGATTGATCAGCAGCGAAGCGTGCGAGTGTCTGAGGTCATGCACACGTATTTCTTTCACCCCAGCCTTAGCAGCGCGATCCCTTAAGATAGAGCGGAGATACTGGGGACGCTTATTGAACAGGCGCGTCTCCGGATCTGGCTTATAAAGGTGCGTGACATACTCCCGGATCTCCTGAGTGAGAAATTCCGGGATGTCAACGATGCGCTCGCTGCTTTCGGTTTTGGGCGCGTTAATCAGGTCTTTGCCCGTGATCCGGTAATAAGTCTTGTTTATGTGGATCTGGTTTTCTCTAAAATCAATGTCGTTCAGTGTCAGAGCCAGCAGCTCCCCTTCACGCATACCCGTATAATACAAGATCTCGAATATGGTGTAGTATTCGACATTGTCTTTACAGGCTTCTATGAATTGTGCATATTCTTCCGGTGTCCAGAAGTTCAGTTTGCGGGTCTTACGGCTGCCGATGGACTTAGTACATGGATTCTTCGGCAATCCTACATAGTCCACAGCATAGGTAAAAATAGCTCTCAGATAGATGTTTATCTGGTTCAGGTAGGTATTGCTCAGCCCTTTCTGAAGCATTTCATTTTGCCACGCTGCTACATCCGCGGGCGATATATCTGACACCACTTTCTTTTTAAAGAATGGCAGTATATGCCTGTCGATCATAGAGAAGCGACTGGCTGCCGTGCTCTCCCTGATCCGGAGCCGGATATACTCCTTGTACTTCAAATAGAGTGCTTCAAAGGTTATATCCGGATTCTTGGCGAACTGCTCTAAGAAGAGCCGTTCCCAGTCTTTCGCGTCTTTCTGCCGAGAGAAGCCACGCTTGAGCTTCTGGCGTTTCTGCCCTTGCCAGTCGGTATAGTAGAATTTGCAGTACCATGCGCCAGTCTTTTCGTCCTTATAGGTTGGCATCTTATCATTCTCCTTTCGTGGCTGCGGGGCTGTGATCGGTGAATGATATAAGGCTCAATAACGAAACGTTATTCGGTTTCTTTGCAGTATTTAGGAATTTCTAACAATTCAGTTATACGCTCATGTGCTACTTTCTTCCCCATGTCGTTCAATGAATCATAGGCTTCAATGATTTCACCTAGTGCGTTGTCATTCCCCATTTTTGTTAAAATGTAGTCGCCTATAGCTTGTTCTTCCTTTGTGGCGTTTGGATCGTAATATTTTGCCGCAAATTCGTCATAATCTGTTATGAGATCATAAACAGTTATCTTGGTGTTTTCACATATCTTTTTTAGCATGTCGGGGCTAATTTTTTCGTTGTCCCGCTTTATCATAGAATAAAAAGTATTTGTTGAAATTCCTGTCTTGCGTGACAGCTCGGCAACTGTGAGTCCGTATTCCCCGAGTGCTATTTTTAAGTTTGTTCCTATTCCCATTTCAAAAACTCCTTTAGATGATTAAAGCACAAATTAGGTGAAAAGTAAATAAAATCTTGCAAATGCACTAATTCTGGTTGACAATCTTGCAAATGCGTGATATTTTGAATGTGAATCTTGCAAATGCAAGGGACTGGGGGTGATTAAAGAATGCGAATCGACAGAAGGAAGTACATGCTTGCCAGGGCGCGAGCGTGCATGGGGCAGAAAGATCTTGAGGCGGCAGGCATCCCGAAAGGAACGCTCTGCACAGCTTTAAGAGGAAATGTCAAACCCGAGACAGCCGGGAAGATTGCGAAGGCTCTCGGCGTTGATGTAACTGAGATTATTGAAACAGAAGACTGACAGGCTGCGGGGCTGTGATCAGTGAATGAAGTGTTGCGACGTCGCAACAGAAAGGAGAGAACATGTACATCATAACAGCGACTTACAGAGGCAGGAAGATCACCAGGACAGCATTCGGAGACTTCCAGGCGTTCACGATCATCAACCAGTTGGCAAAAGAGGGCTGCGTTGACATCGGCATGAGAAAGGAGGACGAGCAATGACAAGACAGGTATACGGTGCGAAGGACCTGCAGGAGCTCCTGGGCGTGTCTGAGAGCAAGGCATACCAGTATATCAGGATTATGAATGCAGAACTGCAGGAAAAGGGATTCCTGACCGTCAGGGGCAAGGTTCCGGCGGCTTACGTGAAAGAGCGTTTCTTCGGGGTGACGATGAATGAGAGTGCCTGACGATGTTTTCGCTCAGATCTGCGCGGAGATGGAGGCAGCGGAGCAGTCCGGAGAGCTGGACGGGATCTTCAAAGGAGAGCCCAGGGCACCGGATCAGCAGACCGGAAGAGAACCGCTCATGCGCTCCCTGAGACCTGATATGAAGCTCTATAAGAGCACGTTCAAAAAAATCCTTGGGTATGACATTACAACGCCGGGATTCGCCGAGGACGCGCTCACACGGCTTGAAATTCTCGGATGCAGCAGGGCGCGGGAGTATTACGAGGCGGTCAGATCAGAATGGCAGAAGGAGCATGATGCGCAGATGAAGAGCGTGGCGCACGGGTACAAAGGACAGTGCGAAAACGAATGAGAAAATACAAAAAGAAAGGGGGCAGATGCTCTACGGAAACAGCAAGAAGCGGAACAACGGAAGCAGAGGCGGGAGCGGTGGCGGAAACTGTCGGAGATGCTGGGCTTTCACTGACGCAGAAAGGAACAGTGAAGCAGACCATATCAAACTGCGTTGCAGCTTTGAGAACAGATGAAAAGACACACGACATGTTTCGGTATAATATGCTCACAGACAAGATCGAAGTGTATGGGGCATGGTGGAACAGATCAAGCGTCAGTATATCTCAAACGGATGAGAATAACATCAGAATGTACCTTGAAAATACTTATGATCTCACGAGTGAAAAGGGCGTAACGAGAGCTATTGACATTTTAGCTCATCAAAACGAGTATCACCCGATCAGAGATTACCTGAACAGTCTTAAGTGGGACGGCGTGCCGCGGATCGGTGAACTGTTCCCTAGATATTTGGGCTCGGTCAGATGTGACTATACAACAGAAGCGACAAGGCTTTTTCTGTTGGGGGCTATCGAGAGGGCATTTCATCCAGGAATCAAGTTTGATACGATGATCTGTCTCGTAGAGGATCTACAGGGTGGAGGAAAGTCTTCTATGGCCAGATTTCTGGCAATACGGGACGAGTGGTTTTCTGATGATATCCGTAATCTTGATGATGAGAACGTGTACAGAAAATTACAAGGTCATTGGATCATTGAGTTTTCGGAAATGCTGGCAACGTCAAGCACGAAAACAGTTGAGGCGATAAAGTCATTTTTAAGCCGGCAAAAGGATGTTTACAAAATTCCATATGACAGATATCCCCATGACATACCGAGGCAATGCGTCTTCATCGGGACCACAAATAACATTGATTTTCTCCCGAAAGATCGGACAGGCAATAGAAGATTTATCCCGATAGCGATTAACAGCGAAGCGGCGGAAAGGCACCCACTGGAGAATGAAAAAGAGACGCGGGAATACGTCATACAATGCTATGCGGAAGCTATGGAGATCTATCGAAGTGGAGACTATGAGTTGAAGTTATCTGGCGAGATGATGAAAGAACTTGAAGCGGTGCAAGAGGCTTTTAAACCAGAAGATCCGAAAGTGGGTATCATTCAGAACTGGCTTGATAAATGCAATTATGACACCGTTTGCTCACAGATGATTTTTAAAGAGGCATTCCCGGAAAATTATTATAGAGAGCCGCAACGGTGGGAATTATCTGAGATTTCAAACATTATGAACAAGTGCATTAAGGGCTGGGAAAGATACCCGACATTAGATCACCAGAAAAGGTTTTCGAAGTATGGCAAACAAAGAGCTTGGACTAAAAGTGTCCACGAAAAAGCGTCCTCAGATGGCTTTGTTAATGTGGACGAGCAAGCAGAACAAATAGAGCTCCCGTTTAAATAGGTCTTGTGTACATATTTGTGTACAGACTTGTGGACAAAGATAAACCTTATAAATACGATATTTCCTCTTACTTGTCCACTGTCCACACTAAATATATAAGAAATAAAAAATAAAGAGTAAGAGAGGATATATGTATATATAAGGTTTTGTTAGCGAATTTTCGTGGACTTTGTGGACAGCATGAAAGGAGATAAGAGAATGAATGAAGAATTTAGAAAGATGTTAAGCGAGATGGTTGGACAGGAGCTTGAATTTGACGGCTTTAAAGATGCTTTTGAAGGAGAGGGGCTCGACAATAATCTTGTAACAAGCCTGATGCTATGTAAACAGTTAAAGAGGATCGCTGACGTACTGGAGGACATCAACGGCACACTGATTGGAATGGGCGGGGATATTGAAGCCCTGGGCGATTGTGTAGGCACGATTCCGGCGCGGTACACGCAGGGGATTGACGTTCACTTCCTGCGGATCGGCGGGAACGTAGACACAGGAGTATAAAGAAATAAGCCCCATAGGGAGCGGCAACTCTCTACAGGGCGGCACAGCCGGAGCCATGCGGTAAAACACCAGTTACATAATAGCATGGATCTCCCGGGGAAAGGAAGAGGAAAGATGAAATTTGAAGTAGTAAACGAGAAATTGAAAATAGCAGCCTGCGGGCTTGCAGATCTGACAATGGAACAGGCGCAGAGCTTTTTGAGACAGTGGGAAGAAGGGGCGAGCATCGGAACCCTCACCCTGTTTTATGACAGGGAAAGCGGCTATGTAGTCCTGAATCGGGATAACAAAGATTACAAAATGTATCTGGATATCGCAGAGGGATATCTGGGGGCAAGTGCTGAAGGTCGTGAGGCGTTAGATAAGGAAGCACCGGAAGGGCTGCATGAGACTATTCGTGTCCTGAAAAACTCTCTTATATGGCGAAAAGCCGATAGAGATATTTATCAGGCTAAGAAAAATTACATTGATGATTCGGAGCGTATAACCATTCGTGAGATTATTAAAAGATCTGGCGATAAGACGGGAGCGGCATGTATAGCTTTCCGTTATGGGGTAATGTGTGGCAAGCGCGCAGAGCGAGCCAGAAGAAAGAAAACAGCATAAGAAAGTCCATGCCATCCCGGGGAAGGTGTTGCAGCACCGGATCCGGGCGGCAAGGGATCAGCTCAAAGAGTGAACGGCGCTCCGGCGTGCTGGTAATACTGCCGGAGCATGAGAGAACGAATAACCGCCCTCCCCGGGGAGCTGCGCTAACAGCAGAACCGGGGCGGCGGGATGAAAGGAGATAATAGCAGTGACAAGCAATGAAGAATACAGGTAGTTTATACATAAGCTGACGGAGAAGATCGGTGACAATGCGAGGCTGAAAAAGCTGTATACTGTGGCGAATCGTCTTTGTGTGCATGAGCCGGTGGA
>CALXAO010000166.1 GCA_944386295.1 uncultured Clostridia bacterium
ATAGAGTCTCCCTTCAACAACAAAAGGAAACAACCTATCAATTCCTATTACACCTTCTCATGGGTCCCATAATACGCATTGAGATACATCTGACGAATCTCACTCATGAGCGGATACCGGGGATTCGCTCCTGTACACTGGTCGTCAAACGCCTGCTCTACCATCTCATCCAGCCGCGCCAGAAAATCTTTCTCGTCAATCCCGTACTCCCGGATCGTCTTCTTAATGCCAACCTTTACCTTCAACTCGTCTATGGCCGCAATCAGATTCTCCAGCTTCTCCTCATCATCTTTCCCCTTGATCCCCAGCGCGTCTGCCACTTCACCATAACGGGCCAGCGTATGCGGATGATCATACTGAGGAAACGTCCCCATCTTCACCGGCGTTTCACTGGCATTGAACCGCAAAACCTCATCAATCATCAGCGCGTTGGCTACCCCATGGGGTAAATGATGAAAAGCTCCCAGCTTGTGCGCCATGGAGTGACATACTCCCAAAAACGCATTGGCAAACGCCATCCCTGCCATGGTGGCGGCGTTGGCCATTTTCTCTCTGGCCACAGGATCATTGGGACCGTCATCATAGGCCCGAGGCAGATAGGCAAAAATCATCTGCAGCGACCGCAGCGCCAACCCATCGGTATAATCAGTGGCCAACATGGCCGCGTAAGCTTCCAACGCGTGCGTTACCGCGTCAATGCCCGATGCCGCCGTCAATCCCTTGGGCGCATTCATCATCATATCTGCGTCCACAATGGCCATCTTGGGCATCAGCTCATAGTCTGCCAGGGGATATTTGACCCCTGTCCGCTCGTCTGTGATCACCGCAAAGGGCGTTACCTCCGAACCAGTCCCTGCCGAGGTGGGAACCGCAATGAAATAGGCCTTCTCTCCCATCTTCGGAAAGGTATAGACACGCTTGCGAATATCCACAAACCGCATGGCCATATCCATGAAGTCCACATCGGGATGCTCATACATTACCCACATGATCTTCCCTGCGTCCATGGCAGAACCACCACCCACCGCAATGATACAATCAGGCTCAAACATCCGCATCTGCTCCGCGCCAGCTTTGGCACAGGCCAGAGAGGGGTCGGGCGCCACATCAAAAAAGGTGGTGTGAACAATTCCCATTTCATCCAGCTTATCGGTAATAGTTTTGGTATACCCGTTATGATACAAGAAGGAGTCGGTAACAATGAAAGCACGCTTTTTACCCATCACATCCTTCAGCTCCGACAACGCCACCGGCAGGCAGCCTTTCTTAATATAAACCTTTTCAGGGGCACGGAACCACAGCATATTCTCTCTCCTCTCAGCCACGGTCTTGATGTTAATCAGATGCTTGACACCCACGTTCTCCGAAACCGAGTTGCCGCCCCAAGAGCCACAGCCCAGCGTCAGGGAAGGCGCCAGCTTAAAATTGTACAGGTCTCCAATGCCGCCCTGAGAGGAAGGCGTATTGATTAAAACTCGACAGGTCCGCATCCGGGCAGCAAACGCGTTCAGCTTCTCCGGCTGGGTAACAGTGTTAATATACAGCGAGGAGGTATGACCAAACCCTCCGTCGGCTATCAGTCGGTCAGCTTTGTCCAACGCTTCCTCAAAGGTCTTGGCCCGGTACATGGCTAAAACCGGAGACAGTTTTTCGTGGGCAAATTCCTCCGAAAGCTCTACGCTCTCCACCTGTCCAATAAGAATTTTGGTTCCGGCAGGTACAGTCACTCCGGCCAACTCCGCAATTCGGCAGGCCGACTGTCCAACAATCTTGGAATTCAACGCACCGTTGATGAGAATGGTCTTGCGAACCTTTTCAGTCTCATCTTCCTTAAGCAGATAACACCCACGGTCCGCAAACTCCTTGCGTACTTTATTATATACCTTATCCAGCACAATCACCGACTGCTCTGAGGCACAGATCATACCGTTGTCAAAGGTTTTAGAATGGATTACCGAACTGACCGCAAGCGCGATATCCGCACTCTCGTCAATAATAGCCGGGGTATTCCCCGCTCCCACTCCCACAGCCGGTTTCCCACTGGAATAGGCCGCACGGACCATACCGGGACCTCCGGTGGCCAGTATAATATCCGCTTCTTTCATGAGTAGATTGGTCAGTTCCAGACTGGGTACATCGATCCAGCGGATAATTCCCTCCGGAGCGCCCGCTGCCACCGCTGCCTCCAGAACCACCTTCGCCGCTGCAATCGTGCACGCCTTCGCCCGGGGATGGGGACTGATGATAATTCCGTTCCGGGTTTTGAGGGAAATCAGGGTCTTGAAAATCGCCGTCGAGGTGGGATTTGTGGTAGGAATGACCGCGGCTATCACACCAATGGGTTCGGCGATTTTCTTCAGACCGTATGCCTTGTCTTCTTCAATCACACCACAGGTTTTCGTATCTTTGTAGGCATTGTAAATATATTCAGCGGCATAATGATTTTTGATTACCTTGTCTTCCACTATGCCCATGCCGGTTTCTTCTACTGCCATTTTTGCCAACGGAATCCGGGCTTTATTGGCCGCCGCTGCCGCCACCCGAAAAATCTCATCCACCTGTTCCTGGCTGAATTCCGCAAAGATTCGCTGCGCTTCCCTCACTTCATTCAACGCACTCTCCAGGCTTTCCACACTTTCCACTCTTTCCTTCGTTTTTCTCATCTCTTCTGGTCTCCTT
>CALXAO010000167.1 GCA_944386295.1 uncultured Clostridia bacterium
CATCTGCATTAACACCACAAGATTTCGTATATGTTGATCCCCCATATTTAATTACTTGTGCTACATATAACGAGCAAGGCGGCTGGGATGAAACTGCCGAAAAAGATTTACTTGCCTTTTTAGATGACCTGAATGGGAGAAATATCCGATTTGCGTTATCCAATGTACTGAGAAGCAAAGGTAAGGAAAACGACATATTAATTGAATGGCTTAAAAGAAATGCTGACAGATACAAGACTGTACGACTTAATTACAGCTATTCAAATTCAAATTATCAAACTAAAAACAGGGAAGCTAAAAGTGAAGAGGTGCTAATTACTAATTATTAGAGGTGCATTATGGATACATTATGGAGTATGAGTACAACTGTTAGGGAAGCTGAAAGGATTATCGGCTTTTTAAAAACAGCCATAGAGTTGGATGGCGAAATTTGGGACAAGCTTAATCAAGAGCGCTTTCAAGTTCTACTAATCAAAAATAGACAATATTTGAATGACCCTGATAATACACAATCGTTTAATAAATTATCAAAAGAACAAATTCGAATATTAAAGGATAAAGCTATTGATATGACGTATGAGCAAGCACGAGAAATTTTCGATGCTAAAGAGTATAATGATCCACCGATGCGTGGTAGGCAGTCAATGGCCCCTTTAACTAAGTTAGGGCTTGTCTACATTGTAGGTGATGAAAAGAGAGTTACAGTAACAGATGTTGGTTACAAATTAGCAAATGGTGAAATAGCTTTTGACAATTTTATGTTAGATGCCTTGTTAAAGTTTCAATATCCAAATCCATATGAAAAAGGATTTCAAGACTGGAACACGAAGCCTTTTATAAATACTCTGAGGTTAATTAAAACAGTAAATGAAAAATGTAAAGATAAAGGAATTAAAGAAAAAGGAATTTCGAGATTAGAGTTTGGTATTTTTGCATTATCCTTGAGATCTTACACTGACGTAGAGGAAGTAGCAGATAAAATCTTGGAATTCAGAAATGACTATGATGCCATAGATGACGAGACGATCAAGGATGAGTATGTAAAAAATTACATTAATGAATATCTTACAAATTTTCAAAACCCGGAAAAGAATGTAAAAGAATATACAGACAATATGATTAGATATCTAAGATTAACAAGATATATTTATATTAGAGGTAAATATTCTAATACATACATAGATTTAGAACCGAGAAGAGCAACTGAAATCAATTCTATTCTTGAGAACGATTCAGGTGCCGCAAAATCGTTTACAAAAGATGAATGGCGTACATATATGGGCGTATACGGTACTTACCAATTACCTTTTGAAACGATTGAAAAACTAACTGAAATCACAAATAATATTTTATTAGAAATAAACACTATAGAATCTAAGTTGGGAATTAAAACAACAAATCTTTCGGTAAATAAAACAAAGGACGATATCAAACTTCAAATTGAAGAGTTACGCCTATATAGAACTAAACTCCAGAATCTTGAAATTAAACAGGATTATCACACAGATACTACGAAGATTGATGAAGCGATTGCTGCATTAGAAGATATTAGGAAAAGAAATAAGGCAAGTCTTAGCAAAAAGTTTTCAATTGAACTTGAAAAGTGGTCTAATGTTGCGCTTAATATAATTAACGATGCAGATTTAATAAAACCAAATTCTCCCGTTGGCGACGATAATGAGCCAATCTATACTGCACCTAATGGAGTTCCTGATATCGAGTGTTATTATGATACGTTCGGTGCAATTTGTGAAGTGACTATGTTGACAAGCAGGGATCAATGGTATAATGAGGGACAGCCAGTAATGAGGCATTTGAGACAGTTTGAGATAAATAATGCGGACAAACAGAATTACTGCTTATTTATCGCTCCATCTTTGCACGTTGATACAATAAATACTTTCTATATGTCAGTCAAATATGAGTATGAAGGAAAATCACAAAAAATACTTCCAATTACGATAGTGCAGTTGGAAAGTATTCTTCAAACAATTAAACAGCTATCAATACAAGGCAAGAAATTTAACCATATTGATATGCAGAACTTATATGAAAGATGTACTGATATTAAGAATGTCAGCAATTCAAGCACTTGGATTGACTATATAGCCAATGAACTTTGCTCTTGGGAAGCTCAACTTGTAGGGTAATAAGATTAAGCAACTTATAGAAACGGCACCAAAGCTGTTTGATGGTATATGCATCTTTGAAGCTGCAAGCTTCAAACTAAAAAGAACTGATTATTAAGAAACAACATAATTGTAAAGCAATAGGTTATTGGAAAACGAATAGTGTGAAAGATAAATTATTACTAATAGCACATGAGTATTTGTTTGTGTATAGAAAGTAATTGTTTCCTGGTAAAGAATGTCATAAGTGATTTTATGAATTTTAATTGTAAAGAATGAATATACTATAAGGAGAAAATAATATGGAAGATAGCAAAACATTGGAGTTTTTTGAAGAAGAACAAGATATCGGTGAGGAGGCAATTGTGGAGTACGATATAACAACTAGCCCTCGTGATTTGACACCTGCAAATATTGTAGATATGATTGACTCTGGAATTATTGAAATACCTTTGTTCCAACGTAATTATGTATGGGATATAAAAAAGGCTTCAAAGTTAGTTGAATCGTTGATTTTAGGGCTTCCGGTTCCAGAGCTATTTTTTTATACGGAAGGTGACGATAATAATACCTATAAGATTATTGATGGTCAACAAAGATTTTTGTCAATTTATTTTTTTGTTAAAGGTCGTTTTCCTAAGAATACTTCCTCTCGTTTTATGATTAGAAAAGGAATTAATGAGGGCGCTGCTCTTGAGGAACTCTTGCCAGATAATAGAATTTTTCAAGATTTTACACTTAATCTGAGTGATGATTCGGCAAATTCAAGTAGATATCACGGCGAGAAATTTCTTACACTTGACAAAGATACGCAAATCAAATTTAGGTTGCGTAGATTTTTAAGAACAGTTGTTGTTCGACAAAACAAACCGGATGATAATAGTTCATCTATGTTTGAAATATTTAATCGATTGAATACAGGTGGTACACCACTTAATGCTCAAGAAATTAGAGCTAGCTTATATTATTGTGATTTTTATAAAATGTTGGTTAGGCTAAATAACCAAGATAATTGGCGAGCATTATTGGGAAAGCCTACTCAAGATTTGCATAGCAATGATATTGAATTAATTTTGCGTTCTATTGCATTGTTACACGAAAGTGAAACGTATACGCCCAAAATGGTAAAATTTCTCAATGATTTTTCGCAAAAAACAAAAAAATTTAATGATGAATATATTGATTATATAGAGCATTTATTTGATTCATTTATTGGAGCTTGTTCGACACTTGGAGATAAAGCATTCTTTAGAAACAACCGATTTTCAAAAACACTTTTCGAATCCGTATTTGTTGCAGCTGCTACACCTAGCTTTACTGACAAAGAATTAATAACAAGTAAAATTGATCCAACTTCATTTGAACATCTTAAGAATGATGAAGAATTTGTTTCATATTTACTATCCGGTTCTTCATCAAGAGATAATATTAAAGGTAGAATTAAACGAGCAAAAGAAGTTTTGAGACTGCACGAGGAGAATTGCAATGCGTAATTCTCACTACGTAGAATTAGATAAACTTATAAAAGAATATGAGGAAGATTCTAGAACTATTCGTTCTGAGAGAATGGTTATGAAGAATTATCCTAAAGTTTTGACTATGAGCGTTGCTAGTTCTTTTGAGTATAATATCAAAAATAGATGTCAGGACTTTTATGATAACCCTAAATTGTCTATTGTACCAAATTACCCTAAGATAAATGCAATTAAGCGTAAGCGAAAGCCTATTGTTGATCAAATGTATAACAGAATGAAGGCGTATAATGATAATGGAGTTGAACATTTGAGCGCAGATGATTTTTATGAGTTGTTTAATGGAGATAAATTTAGGTTAATGGTAGAAGCTATTTTTGATGTAAAATTAAGAGCACAGATACAAGAAGTCGAAGAACAGATAAAGAATCTTGCTCCACTTTTAGATACAAATGAACAGTTTGCTTTTGAGTATGCAAAGCAATGTGATTTAAAAAATGCCTATGTGAAATGTTCTTTTAAAGATGCTGAAAAGGCATTTTTGTCATTAAAACTTCGTAGAAATCAAGTCGCACATAATTATGTCAATGGCTTGTCGGACACATTTAATGATATACAAAAATTTTATGACATTGCTGTTATATATGTTGTGGCGTTAGAAGAGGCAATAGAAAAATTGACTAATACATAATGTGTCATATAAAATAGTTTTAGTAAGCTGTATAGAATGATAGCATCCAAGTGATAGCTATTTGATAGCAAAAGCGGAAATACCTCATATAATTGAGATAATCTGTACCATATTAAATCATTTCAAGTCAAAATTCCTAAGCAAAATCAGTTAAAGTCTGTTTTGTACTTAGGAGTGGGAATAATTTTTACACTTAAAAAACGCAGTTATGCAGCCGGTTTGCTGCCCTTTGCGGCAGCAAACCGGCATTATTATTTGAACGCCCAACAAACAAAGAGCTGTCAGAATTTCAAAAAATCTGACAGCTCTTTGCTTGTTATCTTTTTTTATTCCAAAACTTTTCATCTTGTAAAAACATAATAGCCGGGTTTTGCTCCGCCATAAACATAATTGCCCATTTTCCACTCGACAAAAAGAT
>CALXAO010000168.1 GCA_944386295.1 uncultured Clostridia bacterium
ATTCACATGAACTATAGCTTTAGCAACTTTTTCTAATTTCGATATATCTTTTTCAAGACTATCAGCTAAATTATGGCTAGCAAAAGTAGAGAGATTTCCATCAACATAAATTGTAAGAAACACGGCATATTGATAACCAGTTGGAGTAGAGTATAAATCATCTACTTTTTTAATATCTTTATAACTATGTGCTAAATCTAAAATAAGATCTTTAGTATCTTCATCTAAAGAATAGTCCATTAAAACATTAAAACTTTCAATAAATATTTTAACACCAGTAATACAAATCCAAATTGATATTCCAATTCCAACAATTCCATCTATAAAAAATATATTGAAATAGCTAAAAATTATAGAAATTAATGTAAATGTTGTAACTATACAATCATTTCTATGATCTTTATAATTAGCTTCAAGTAATATATTATTATACTTTTTGGCTAAGCTTTTTGTGTATAAAAATAAACAAAATTTTAAAATTATTGTAATTATACATACAATAATTAAAAGCCAAGAGAAAGAAATTTCATTTTTAAAGACTATAGAAAGGCAAGAGTCATATAAGATTTTTAAAGAAACCAAAATCATAACAAGGCTAATAAATAGTGAGAATAGGTATTCTGCTTTTCCATGTCCAAAATTATGAGTTTTATCTCCAGGTTCACTAGCAATTTTATTTCCAATAAAAGTCATTAATGAAGCAAAAATATCTGAAGCACTGTTTACACTATCTGCAATCATAGATTGGCTTTTAAAAACAAATCCACAAAAGCCTTTAATGAATAGTAAAAATATATTTCCTAAAATGCCATATATACCAGCCAATTTAGCAGCTTTAAATCTATCCATATGTTATCACTCCATTTATAATTTTAAACAATCAATATTATAACAATTCATGTCGAAAATAGCAAATAAAATTTGCCAAAATTGGTAATAAGTGTTATAATAAATATATGTTAAATAAAAATAAAGTATTCTGGTAAATCCAAAACCAGAATGGGGGTTTGTAATAAATGACAATACTTGGAATAATATATATATTAGTTTTTATAATATTTGCTCTTATAGCTTTTGCCATATTACAACTTAGATTAGCAGGAATAAAAGTAAAAGATTTTTATGGATTCATACAAGCAAACCAAATGTTAGATAAATTAGCTAAGTTTACAAAAAAATATAAAAGTTTATCTAGGCAAGAGCAAATAATATTTTTAAAAGAAGCAGAAAAAGTATTTGAGGCATTTGATAAAATACCAAGTCTCCTCTGGGAAGATGAATATCAAAAATATATGGATGTTTTAAATACTTATAAGGATATAAAAATTTTAAGATGGGTATCATAAAATAAATAATGAGGATATTTTCTAATATAAATTGGATAAATATCCTTATTTAAATATAAGATTTGCAAAGGAGAGAAAATGTTCAATATAGAAGAAAACTTAAAAAAACTTCCTAATAGACCTGGAGTATACATAATGAGAGATGCTCAAAACAATATTTTATATGTTGGAAAAGCTGTATCATTAAAAAATAGGGTAAGACAATATTTTAGAAAAAATAATAAAACAGCTAGAATAGAAAAAATGGTATCTCTTATAGACCATTTTGAATATGTTGTAACAGATAATGAATCAGAAGCATTAATTTTAGAATGTAATTTAATAAAACAAAATAGACCTAAATTTAATGTTTTATTAAAAGATGATAAAACATACCCATATATAAAAGTAGATGTCAAATCAGATTATCCGAATGTAATAATAACTAGGAAAATATTAAATGATGGTGCAAAATATTTTGGCCCATATGCAAGTGGTATGGCTGCAAAAGAAATGGTAGAATTTATTAAACAAAGATTTCAAATAAGACAATGTAGATCATTTAAATCAACTAAAAGAGAGTGCTTAAACTATCACATAAAAAGATGTTCAGCACCATGTACTGGCAGAATATCAAAAGAAGAATATGCAAAACAAATAGAACAAATAATAATGCTCTTAGATGGAAAAATAGAAAATATAATAAGACAAATAGATTTAGATATAAAAAAGGCAGCAGATAATTTAGAATATGAAAAAGCAGTAGAATTAAGAGATAAAAAAAATGCAATAGAACAAATTACAGAAAAACAAAAAGTTTCTAATATATCTGAAAATGATATTGATGTAATAGGAATTGCTAAAAACGAGATATTAGTATGTATAGAAATATTTTTTGTAAGACATAGTAAAATGATTGGAAGAGAGCATTATTTTTTTAGTGATATATCTGAAATGGATAACAAGGAAATAATATCAGGATTTATAAAGCAATATTATGTTGATAAAAATGTTATACCAAGCAAAATCATGATAAGGGAAGAAATAGAAGATTTATTATCTATAGAAAAATGGTTATCAGAAAAGGCAAATAAAAAAGTTATAATAAAAACTCCAAAAAAAGGTGAAAAATTAAAATTTGTTGAAATGGCAGAAAAAAATGCAAAAATAACATTAGAAAACAAAGCAGAAAATGAAGTAAATGTAATTGAAGAAATAAAGGAAATATTAAAATTACCCAATATACCAAGGAAAATAGAAAGTTTTGATATATCAAATATATCACGGAAGTTTTATGGTCGCAGGAATGGCAGTAGTAAAAGATGGTAAAATAGCAAGAAATTTATCAAGAAGATTTAAAATAAAAACAGTATTTAATCAAGATGACCCAAGATGCATTGAAGAAGTTATAGAAAGAAGAATAAAACATTCATTAAATGGTACTGATAATGGGTTTGGAAAATTACCGGATCTTATATTAATAGATGGAGGAATAACTCAAATTAAAGCAAGTAAAGAAGCAATAAGAAAATATAATATAGAAATACCTGTATATGGAATGGTAAAGAATAATAAACATCAAACAAGAGCATTAATAGATGAAACAAGAAAAGAAATAGATATATCTGATAATTTAAAAAAATTCATAACAAATTTACAAGATGAAGTACACAAGGTTGCAATTGAATATCATAGAAAATTAAGAGATAATGAAATAACAAAATCAGAATTAGACAATATAGAAAAAATAGGAGAAAAGAAGAAACAAAAGTTATTAAAATATTTCGGTAGTGTTGATAAAATAAAAAAAGCAGAGATAGAAGAAATTATGAAAGTAGATGGAATTAATAGAAAATTAGCAGAAAATATTAAAAATGCTTTGAATAAGTAGAATATAGAAGAAAAGTTTTTGGAATAAAATTATAACTCTTGAATATAAATATATAAAAATATATTTGGGAGGAAAAGATATGTATACAACAGATAAAATTTTTGGTATAAAGTACAAAGAGTACGAAGATGTACTAGAAATAAATGAGAAAGGATTTATTAAAAATTTAATAAACAAGATGAAAAAACATAAATTTATGACAATAGTAATTGTTTGAAAAATAGTTTTTTCAGTAATAAATATAATATTTATATATCAATTTTTTAGTATTCTTGGAAATTTAATATAATTATGAGCATATACTTAAAAAAACTAACTTTAATATAGTGTATCCCTCAAAGCCTGAGGGATATTTTTTTAGGAAAAGAGCAAATAAATTTTAGTATATATATAAACTATATGTGTATATGATTTTGGGCTGTATAGACAAT
>CALXAO010000169.1 GCA_944386295.1 uncultured Clostridia bacterium
AAGCGCAAGGGCCGCGGCCACGGCAGCGGCAACGGCAAGACCGCCGGCTACGGCCACAAGGGCCAGAAGGCCCGCAGCGGCGTCAAGAAGGCCGGATTCGAAGGCGGCCAGATGCCTCTGCAGCGGCGTCTGCCCAAGCGCGGCTTCAACAACATTTTTGCTACCAAGTACGCCACCATCAAGGTCAGCGACCTGGAGAAATTTGAGGCCGGCAGCGTGGTTACCACCGAGGCCCTGCTGGAAAAGGGCATCATTAAGAAAGCTATGGATGGAGTCAAGGTCTTGGGCAACGGCGAGCTGAGCAAAGAGCTCACCGTGCAGCTCGCCGCCTACACCGCTTCGGCGAAGGAAAAGATCGAAAAGGCAGGCGGAAAGGCCGAGGTGATCTGAGGTGTTTGACACATTTAAAAACGCCTGGAAGGTGGAGGAGCTGCGCAAGCGGCTTCTGTACACCCTGATGATCCTGGTTCTGTTCCGTCTGGGCTGTACCGTCACGGTTCCCTTCGTGGACACCGACGCCATGAGCCAGATGTTTTCCCAGAGCCAGAACATGTTGGGCTACCTGAACATGATGAGCGGCGGCGCCCTGTCTCAGGCCGCGCTGTTCGCCCTCTCTGTGCAGCCCTACATCAACGCCTCCATCATCATCCAGCTGCTCACAGTGGCCATCCCGGCCCTGGAGCAGCTGCAGAAGGAAGGCCGTGAAGGCCAGCGCCGCCTGCAGAAGATCACCCGGTATACGGGTGCCGGCATCGCGGTGGTCATGGGCATCGGCTACTACTTCGTAATGCGCAACAGCTACGGCGCCGTCACCTACACCGAGGGCTTCTCGGGGGTTCTGGCCGGCATCGTAATCGTCTCCTGCTTTGTGGCCGGCAGCATGCTGGTCACCTGGATGGGCGAGCGCATCGATGACAAGGGCATCGGCAACGGCGTTTCGCTGTTGATCTTCGTGGGCATCATCTCCCGCTGGAGCGATCTCATCGGCGCGGTGCAGGGACTGCTGCTGAAGGCTGCTGATCAGCCTCTGTACTATCTGTTCCTGCCTCTGCTGCTGGTCATGGCTTTGGCCGTGGTGGTGTTCGTGGTCATCCTCAACGGCGCCGAGCGCCGCATCCCCGTCAAATATGCCCAGCGCGTGGTGGGTCGTAAGATGTACGGCGGTCAGTCCACCTACATCCCCATCAAGGTGAACACCAGCGGCGTTATGCCGGTGATCTTCGCCTCCAGCCTGTGCATGATCCCCGCCACCATCGGCGGCTTCCTGAATCTGGACCCTGTGGCCCATCCCTATTGGACCGCTTTCTTCCAGACCTTCAGCTCCACCGGCCTGGTGTACGCGGTGATCTACGCCATGCTCATCGTGGCTTTCAACTACTTCTACGTAGCCATCCAGTATAATCCCGTGGACATCGCCAAGAATCTGCGGGAAAACAACGGCGCCATCCCGGGCATCCGCGGCGACCGGCCCACTGCCGAGTTCATCACCCGGATCCTGAGCAAAATCACCTTCATCGGCGCCGTGTTCCTGGTGGTTGTGGCTATCCTGCCCATCGTGCTGGGCAACATCACTGGTGTTTCCATCCATCTGGGCGGCACCAGCATGCTGATCCTGGTTGGCGTGGCTCTGGATACCACACGCTCGCTGGAGAGCTATATGGCTCCCCGCCATTACAAATCGATTCTGAAATAAGCGGAAGGGGGACACCGCAATGAGACTGATCCTTTTGGGCGCCCCTGGCGCCGGCAAAGGCACCCAGGCAGAAGTTGTATGCGACAAGCTGGGTATTCCGGCCATCAGCACCGGCAATATCCTGCGTGCCGCCATCAAAAACGAAACCGAGATGGGCCTGAAAGCCAAGAGCTTTATCGACTCCGGAGCGCTCGTTCCCGATTCCGTTATCATCAGCATCATCAAGGAGCGGCTGGCCGCTTCTGATTGCCAAAAGGGCTTCATCCTGGACGGCGTGCCTCGCACGGTGGCCCAGGCTGAGGCGCTGGAGGAGATGGGTGTGAATATCGACCATGTGATCGATATTGAAGTAAGCGACGACACCATTATGAAGCGGCTTTCGGGCCGCCGGGTCTGCGCCTCCTGCGGGGCCAGCTACCACACCCTGTACAAACCCAGCCAGCAGCCGGATGTCTGCGACCGGTGCGGCGGCACCCTCATCGTCCGCAAGGACGACGAGCCCGCCACCATCCTGGAGCGGCTCCGCACCTACCACGAACTCACCGAGCCCCTGGTGGAGTTTTACCGCCAGCGCGGCAAGCTGATCGTGGTGGAAGGACAGGAAGAAGTGTCCGATACCTCGGCTCTGCTTCTGTCCAAACTGGAGGAGGCTTCCAAGTGATCTCGGTGAAAACAGCCCATGAGCTGGAGAAAATGCGCCGGGCCTGCCGCATCAGCGCTTTGGCGCTGCAGGCGGCCGGCAAGGCCATCGAAGCCGGTATCACCACAGCCGACCTCGACAAAATCATCTACGACACCATCCTCCGGCACGGCGCACGGCCCAACTTCAAGGGCCTGTACGGGTTCCCTGGCAGCGCATGCATCAGCATCAACGACCAGGTGATCCATGGCATCCCCTCTCATGGGGTTGTCATCCGGCCGGGTGATATTGTCAGCATCGACACCGGGGCCGCTATCGACGGCTTCAACGGCGACAATGCCGCAACATTTGCCTGCGGCAAGGTCGACAGCGAGGCCCAGCGGCTGATGGACGTCACCAAAGAATCCCTCTACCGGGGCATCGCGGCTGCTGTCCCTGGCAACCGGGTAGGCGACATCAGCGCGGCGGTGCAGGCCTGGGTGGAGCAGCATGGCTTTTCTGTGGTCCGCAGCTATGTGGGTCACGGAGTGGGCAAGGAGCTGCACGAAGACCCCGAGGTGCCCAATTTCGGCAAGGCCGGAAGGGGCCCCCGGCTTGTAAGCGGGATGACCCTTGCCATCGAACCCATGGTGAACCAAGGTACCCATGTGGTAAAATCCCTTTCGGACGGATGGACGGTGGTAACGGCGGACGGCGGACTGAGCGCTCACTTTGAGCACACAGTGGCTGTGACCGCCGGCGGGCCGGAAATTCTGACCGTGGCCGAGGAGGAAGCATGAAGGACCTGGTAAAGGGACAGCTGGTTTGCTCCAAGGCAGGAAGGGACAAAACGCAGTACTTCGCGGTGGTGGATTTTGCGCCGGGCCGGGTTTTGGTGGCGGACGGCCAGCGGTACACGCTGGACGATCCCAAACCCAAGAACCCCGCCCATCTGGCGCCCGCCCGCACGGTGCTGCCGGCCGCGGCCCTTTCAAACGACCAACAGCTTGCAGCGGCAGTCGAGGCGTTCCGCCAGACAGCCGGCGCGGGCACAGAGGAGGATAGGAAGCTTGTCTAAAGAAGACGTTATCGAGCTGGAAGGCACCGTTGTGGAAGCTATGCCCAACGCCACCTTCCTGGTGGAAATCCAGGGCGGGCACAAGGTGCTGGCCCACATCTCCGGCAAGCTGCGCATGAATTTCATCCGTATTCTTCCCGGAGACAAAGTTACGATGGAAATGTCGCCCTATGATCTGACAAAGGGCCGTATCACGTGGCGCTCCAAATAAGGCGCCCGCGCACAAAGGAGGTTACTAACTATGAAGGTAAAACCTTCCGTGAAACCCATTTGCGAAAAGTGCAAGGTCATCAAGCGAAAAGGCCGCGTCATGGTGATCTGTGCCAATCCCAAGCATAAGCAGCGCCAGGGCTAAGCTGGCATCCGGCGGAAGCCTTGTCCCCTCTTTCCGCCGCGACTCAACGGGGATAAATAATCAGGAGGTGCTGAAAGAATGGCACGTATCGCCGGAGTTGACCTGCCCAGAGAGAAGCGGGTCGAAATTGGCCTGACCTATATCTACGGTATCGGTCACAGCTCTGCCAAAGAGATCCTGGCCGCTACCGGGATCAATCCCGACACCCGCGTGAAGGACCTGACCGCTGACGAAGAGGCCCTGATCCGCGACTATATCGACAAACACTTTACGGTGGAAGGCGACCTTCGCCGCAACACCGCGCTTGACATCAAGCGCCTGATCGAGATCCAGTGCTACCGTGGCATCCGCCACCGCAAGGGTCTGCCCGTTCGCGGCCAGCGTTCCAAGACCAATGCTCGTACCCGCAAAGGTCCCAAGCGCACTGTCGCCAACAAGAAGAAATAATTGACAGGAGGACAGTAAGATGGCGAAAGCTGCTGCTAAGAAAACCGCTGTTCGCACCAAACGGCGCGAGCGTAAAAACATCGAGCGCGGCGCTGCCCACATTCAGAGCACGTTCAACAACACCATCGTTACCATCACCGACGTGCAGGGCAACACCGTATCCTGGGCTTCTTCCGGCGGGCTGAACTTCCGTGGCTCCCGTAAGAGCACCCCCTTTGCCGCCCAGACCGCTGCCGAGACTGCTGCCAAGGCTGCTATGGAGCATGGCATGAAGACCGTCGAGGTTTATGTGAAGGGACCTGGCGCCGGCCGTGAAGCCGCTATCCGCGCGCTGCAGGCTACCGGCCTGGAGGTAAATATGATCAAGGACGTTACCCCCATCCCTCACAACGGCTGCCGCCCCCCCAAGCGTCGCCGCATCTAATTTAAGGAGGAAAGTTCGAATGGCAAGATATACAGGCGCTGTTTGCCGCCAGTGCCGCCGCGAGGGCCAGAAGCTCTTTTTGAAAGGCGAGCGCTGCTATTCCGAGAAATGCTCTATGAACACCCGCGCCTTCGCGCCCGGTCAGCATGG
>CALXAO010000170.1 GCA_944386295.1 uncultured Clostridia bacterium
ATCGTGTATCTGATCGACTACAAGACCGTAGCCAATAACAGCTTCTATGTGGTCAACCAGTTTACATACATCGAAAACGGCAACAACCGACGCCCCGACATCATCCTGTTTATCAACGGTCTGCCGCTGGTACTCATGGAGCTGAAAAGCCCGTCCAAGGATGAGGTTAACGCAGAGAACGCATACAACCAAATCCGCAACTACATGCAGGACATCCCCTCCATTTTCAATTATAACGCCATCTGCGTGATCAGTGACCTTACCACAAACAAGGCAGGCACCATCACCTCTGGCCTTGACCGCTTCATGGAGTGGAAAACCCAGGACGGCAGCTACGAAAATACTGCATACGCACAGTTCGACACCTTCTATGAGGGCATGTTCGATAAAGAGCGTTTGCTGGACATTATCAAGAACTTCATCTGCTTCTCCGTGGAGCAGGCAAAAGCATTCAAGATACTGGCTGGATACCACCAGTATTTCGCAGTACGCAAGGCAGTAGAAAAAGCAAAGATCGCTACCAAGACCGACGGTAAAGGTGGCGTGTTCTGGCATACACAGGGCAGCGGCAAATCGTTGTCTATGGTCTTCTACGCCCACCTGCTGCAGGAGGCTCTGGACAGCCCCACCATCGTGGTCATGACGGACAGAATTGACCTCGACGATCAGCTGTACTCCCAGTTCTCCAAGTGCGCCGCATTCCTGCGCCAGACACCGGTGCAGGCAGAAAGCAAGGTGCATCTGAAGGAACTGTTAGACGGCAGAACCGCCAATGGCATTATCTTCACCACCATGTTTAAGTTTGAGGAACGCGAGGAACCGCTGTCCACCCGACGCAACATCGTGGTAATGGCAGACGAAGCTCATCGCGGCCAGTACGGCATGGATGAGCGCGTGGTCATGAGCGAAAACGAACAGGGCGAAACCGAAGCCAGAATCGTGGTCGGTAACGCTCGTATCATCCGCGATGCCCTTCCCAACGCAACATTCATCGGATTTACAGGTACGCCTGTATCCTCCAAAGACCGCAACACTCGTGAGGTGTTCGGTGAGTACATCGACATTTACGATATGACGCAGGCTGTGGAAGACGGCGCAACGCGTCCCGTTTACTATGAGAGTCGCGTCATCCACCTCAAGTTGGATGAAAATACGCTGGCGCTGATCGACTCCACTTATGACATACTGGAGCAACAGGCCGACGCAGCGACGATCGATAAGAGCAAAAAGATGATGGGTCAGATGGAAAGCGTCCTCGGCGCAGACTCCACGATCACATCACTGGTGGATGATATCGTAACCCACTACGAAAGCAACCGCGCAAATCTGCTGACAGGTAAAGCGATGATCGTGGCATATTCCCGCCCGATCGCCATGAAGATTTACCGCAAGCTAATGGAGGTCAGACCCGGCTGGAAGGAAAAGGTCGGTGTCGTTATGACCAGCGGCAACAATGACCCCGAAGACTGGAAAGAGATCATCGGCACCAAGCACCACAAAGAAGAACTGGCTCGTAAGTTCAAAGACAACGATGACCCCATGAAGATCGCCATCGTCGTCGACATGTGGCTCACCGGCTTCGATGTTCCCTCCATGCACACCATGTATGTGTACAAGCCCATGCATGGATACAACCTCATGCAGGCCATCGCCCGCGTCAACCGCGTTTTCAAAGATAAGGAAGGCGGTCTCGTTGTTGACTATGTCGGCATCGCTGGTGCATTGAAGGCCGCAATGAATGAGTACACTGCCCGTGACCGTGCGAAATACGGTGACATGGATATCGCAAAGACCGCATATCCGAAGTTCAAAGAAAAACTGCAGGTGTGCCGTGACCTGTTCCACGGATTCGATTACAGTGGATTCATCGGCGGCAGCCCCCTCACTATGGCCAAGCTGATCGCAGACGGCGCGAACTTCGTGCTGGATCCCAAGTCGCAGGATCGCAAGGATCTGTTTTTGAAGGAAGCCATGCTGACGAAGCAGTCGATGTCCCTGTGTTCCAGTATGACCAATGAGCAGGAGCGCCGCGAGGCAGCGTATTTTGAAGCGGTGCGCTCCACGGTTATCAAACTGACCTATGGCGGCAACGGTGGCAAGCCCATATCGCTGACAGAGATCAACGCACAGATCAACGAACTGCTGAAGGCCAGCGTCCAGAGCGAAGGTGTTATCAGCTTGTTCGATAGTCGCAAGGTCGGAGAAAACTTCTCCCTGTTCGATCCTGCGGTGCTGGAGGAAATCTCCAACATGAAGCAGAAGAACATCGCGGTGGAGATTTTGAAGAAACTGCTTGCCGAGCAGGTGTCGCTGTACAAGCGCACCAATGTGGTGCAGTCGTCCAAGTTTTCCGAAATGATCACACGCATCATGAACGCTTACTATAACGGTCACATCAGCAACGATGAGGTTATCAAGGAGTTGCTGGAAGCAGCAGAGCTGATCGCCAAGGCGCACCAAGCTGGTGATGCGCTGGGACTGACGCAGGAGGAACTGGCGTTCTACGATGCACTGACCAGACCGCAGGCAATCAAGGATTTCTATGAAAATGAAACCCTCGTGGCCATGACCCGCGAACTGACTGAAATGCTCCGCAAAAACCGCACGATCGACTGGCAGAAGAAAGAAACCGCCAGAGCGACTATGCGTAAGATGGTTAAGAGACTTCTGAAGAAGTACAAGTACCCGCCCGAGCAGTACGAAGATGCCATCGACACCGTTATCAGCCAGTGCGAAATGTGGACAGATAACTACGAACAGCAGTAAGAGGTAACCACATGGATGAAATCGCAAGAAGAAACGAAATAGTTAAGGTGATGACAACCACCGAACTGGCACCGATTGCGGTAAGCAATGAGATCGCCATTCAAAAAGGTACGAAGATTCCATTGTCGCGCGTTACGGCATTAGGCACTGGTCTTCAGCCGCTGGCGTCAGCTGTTCAGCAGGTCGTTAGCAAGGGACAGGCCGTAAGCGGATATTATAAGGTGACCATTCCTGCAGGAACGCAGTTGGCACAGTTCAAAGACGGCAGCGGATTCCTTGGTACTGCGCTGGATAGCAGCGGCATTGCGGGGCAGGCTCGCCTCAATCCGCTTATGTGCGATCCGACCATGTTCTATTCCGAGGTGCTTCGGGTATTCCCAGACTACTGGAAATGGGATAGGTGGCTGAAAGACAACGGCAACATACTTATGGCTATGATGGGTGAATAACAGAGAGGTGGTGCAATCAATGAAATCAGAATATGTAGCGTTAGAGGATCTCGTTAGAACGCGCTACGCAAGTGTGGCATGGACACATAAAATACAGGAAAAACAGGCTGAGATTTACGATAAAAGGTATCGTATTCTTGCTACAGTGAATATTTTTGCGGCGTCAATCACCTCTGCTGGGATATTTTCCTTGATATTCACAGACCAGACGTGGTTAAAGATTACATCAGCGGTGGTTTCGTTTGTAACAATATTTATCAGCGCCCTGCTCAAGTCATTTGATCTGCAAAGCATGGCAAAGGCAAATAAGGCAACAGCAACAAAGCTAGTTGAGTTGCGCGACGAACTACAAACGCTCATTCTTAAAATCAAGATGAGGGAGCAGCCTGTGTGTTCTCTTACAGATGAATTTGAGGCACTGCAGAAGCGCGTGCATGTTGTTTATTCCGACGCACCTAAAACAACAGATGCCGCAGTGAAAATGGCCGAGGAAGCGCTGAAAATCAATGGTGACAACACCTTCACTGACAAAGAAATCGATATGATGCTACCAGACACTTTGAAACGGAGGGAGAAAGATGAGTAGTTATGTGACAAAACACGGTGAAACAATTCCATCAAACATGAGGTCACTGATATCCACACGATATCAAACTGTCACTCGTGCCGTAAATGTAGAGTTTTGGAACTCATCAAGCAATAGCGCACATAGCCTTTACGTTGGTTCTTATGGTCGTGGAACAGCGATTGATACCAGTGATATTGATATCTTGGTCGAAGTACCCGAGTCAAATTATCGTAGATACGACACGCTAAAAGGTAACGGACAGTCACGTTTATTGCAGGCAGTCAGAAATGCGCTTTTATCCTCTTATCCAAGAACAGATATTCGTGCTGATGGACAGGTTGTAAAGGTGCTGTTTTCAGACGGAATGAAAATGGAGGTGCTGCCCGCTTTCCGTAAGCCGTCATATATAAGCACTATGGACGAATATACGTATCCAGACACGAACAACGGTGGTTGTTGGCTATCGACTAATCCAAAGGCTGAGCAGGAAGCTTTACGCTTAAAAAACAACACAAGTTTCGGACTGCTTTTTGACACCTGCAAGCACATCAGATTTATCAGAGATAATTACTTCAGCAGCTATCATCTATCTGGTATTGTGATTGATAGTTTTGTATTCAATGCGATCAGCGGATGGCAATGGACACAGGACGGCGATTCATCCAGCACTGCTTTAGGAACATATGAGGAATCATTACTGCAAAAATACTATACCATCTTCCCCTCAAAATACTATGCAACAATACAGGCACCGGGGAGCAATCAAACAATAGATGCATCCAACAGTGTAGAATGCCTTGAAAAAGTGCTTCGATTCATGGCCAAATAAGTCGCATAATGGAGGCGCAATATGATTAGTTTAGGGCAACTAAAGGAAATAAAGGATCTCCGCGAAGTATGGCCGCATGAAGCACTGGATTTCACTCCATGGTTGGCAGAAGAAAAAAATCTGGCACTGCTGGCAGATGCAGTCGGTTTGGAGATCACCGTGGATGAAACCGAATCCAAGGTTGGTGATTTCAATGTTGATATTTACGCAATCGAGACTGGTACAGAGCGCAGAATTATTATCGAAAATCAGTTGGAGGATACCAACCACGATCACCTAGGCAAGCTGATTACATACGCATCCGGCAAAGGTGCAGATATCGTAATATGGATTGTAAAACGCGCCAGAGAGGAACACCGTGCAGCCATCGAATGGTTGAACAACCATACGGATGAAAACATCAGTTTCTTCCTTATCGAAATCAAACTGTACAAGATCGGCAATTCTGACCCCGCTGTCAAGTTTGAGATTATCGAAAAGCCCAACGACTGGACGAAGGAAGTGAAGAAGCAAAGTACCAATGCTCCCGCGCAGCAATTCCGTCTGGAGTACTGGACAGC
>CALXAO010000171.1 GCA_944386295.1 uncultured Clostridia bacterium
ATATGCAAGTAGAATAGTGGTGGAGCGTTAGGAGCTCGGAATCTGAATGTTGCCCAAAAAGCGCGGATATCGGCATGTCGGGAAAAGATCATTGTTTTATCGATTTACCGATGCTATAATAATATCAAGAATAGCGTGGGCGCAATATCTGCACTGAGATTAAAAGATGCCGCGAAAACAATAAAAATTATTGACACTAAGATGATGGCGTGAAGACGCCCGTGATATGGTAGGAAATTGATGGTATTATGCAAAAGATAAGAAAGGACCTATTCCCCGACGTTATATACGAAGGTAAGACATATACAAACGGAGACGTATCTCCGCTTGTGCAGATCGTGAAACAAGAGGGGTACAGGGGAAAATTAATCGTTTCGGGTGAAGGCTCGATAGGAAAGTCCACAATGCTGACGGACCTAAGGCTAAGCATGCTCCGGGAAGAAAGAGCGTTTGTATATTTCAATTTGCGGGATCTAATGGACGCCCGGGATGTGGAAGCATTGGTCGACAGGGTAAACGTATATAAGAGGAACGACCTGATAGTCATACTGGATAGCTACGATGAAACAAGTATGACTGTAGACGATCCCGAAAACAGCGCGAGAGCAAAAGCGGAAAGGTTGATAGACTACTTCGCGACACGCAACAACGTCGCATTGCTGGTAGTGGGCGCTAGGCAGGGTTGCAAAAGCACAAAAGCCAAAGCGGAACGTGACGACTTTGGCTCTGTAGGGAGAAGTTACGAAGATAATTTAGAATTTGACGTCTGGGCGCGAGGCAGAGGTTTCAAAACGGCGTCATTGCAAAGGTTCAGCGACGAAAAGCTCGATTCGATCTTGAGCGACCGTAAAAACATAAGTCCGGAATTAAAGAAGCTTCTTAAAAACACGATGTTTTTGTCGATGTATTTGGAAGCGCCCGAAACGGATTGGGAAAGCGCCGCCAACGAGGCCAAGTTCATAGACAAATATTTTGATGAGGTGTTCTACGCCAAATTGGAAAGGCAATCACCGGAATACAGGGGAATAATAAAGGAAAGCTTGTTTTCCACAATAAACGCGATAGGCGAGAATATATGGAACGGTTATTGTAGAAAACCTAGAAACAGAGTAGATTTTGATAACAGAACGGAATTAAATACCATTTTCACACAAGAACAAGACGGGAATGACTGGGAAGCGCATGCCACACAGGAGAAGTATTTAAGTTATTGCGTTGCAAAATATTTATCGCAAAAGGGGCGAGATGATATCTTAAGGAGCCTTAAATACATGTCCGAAAGGGGTTCGTTCCTCTTTTGGAACCTTGAAAGCGTTATCATTGAGGGATTGGATTATACGGGGCAACTTCTTGGCGATTCTATAGCAAATTATTTGAACGACGTATTGCATAAAACTTCGGATAAAAATGTATTTTGCGGGTTAAGTCAAATAATTCTGGGGCACAACAAAGGGGAAATCAGATACGAAAAAACGACAATCAAGGAATTTCCATCGGACATTTTTTGGTTTAATATCTATATGAGATCGATAACACTTCCTGCCGACACTCGAAAAATTTATGCGGGAAGTTTTATCGGTTGCACTGCATTAGAGCAAATCAACATATCCGAAGAAAATAACAAATATAAGAGCATCGATGGCAATTTATATAGTAAAAACGGCAAAAGATTAATACAATATGCCATCGGGAAGACGGAAGAATATTTTAAAATACCTGCTCATGTAGAAACTATCGGATATAGAGCGTTCAGCGAAAGTCAATCGCTTAAAAGGATCACGATCCCCGGAAGCGTTAAAGTTATAGATAAGTTTGCTTTCCAGGATTGTAGAAGGCTTGAAAGCGTAGAAATCATGGACGGCGTCGAGGCCATCAAAGATGATGCTTTCAGTGAGTGTCAAGCTCTAAAAAACATCACGATCCCCGGAAGCGTCAAAAATGTTGGCGCCGGAGCGTTTGAGAGATGCGGATCTCTTGAAAGCGTAAAAATTTCGGATGGCGTAGAGAGTATCCAAGTGGATGCTTTCCACGTTTGCCCTTCGCTTAAGAGCATTACTATCCCGGGCAGCACAAAAATTATTGGCGATTTTGCATTTGCCGGCTGCCAATCGCTGAAAAGCGTAGAACTATTAGACGGCATTGAGGTCATAAAAGGCTGCGTTTTTTGCGACTGCCAAGCGCTTAAAAGGATCACGATCCCGGGCAGCGTAAAATCTGTTGGATATGGAGCTTTTGAGGAATGCAAATCGCTTGAGGGCGTAGAAATTATAGACGGCGTCGAAATCATCAAAAACGAGGCCTTCGGAGAGTGTCGATCACTGAAAAGCGTAACCATTCCGGGCAGTATCAAAGGTATTGGCGCGACGGCTTTTGATAAATGCATGTCGCTGTGCCAAATAAACGTAGACGAAAACAATACTCGATATAAAAGTATCGATGGAAACTTATATAGCAAGGATATGAGAAAACTAATACGATATGCCTTAGGGAAAAAGGAAGAAGTTTTCAATATTCCTTCGCATGTAGAAGCTATCGGAGATTGCGCTTTCAGCGATAGCCATTCACTAAAAAGCATAACTATTCACGGAAATGTCAAAGAAATCGGCGATATGGCGTTTGGACGCTGTGGCTCATTGGAATATTTAGAAATTCCGGAGGGGGTCACGGCAATCAAAGGCGGTGTTTTCACTGAATGCCAATCATTAAAAAGCGTCGCTATTCCTAGTAGTGTTAAAACTATTGGCTGTTATGCGTTTGAACGCTGCTTGTCGCTAAAAAGTATTACAATTCCCAGCGGCGTTATCGATATCGATAAGCATGTTTTTGATGAATGTATGTCGCTATGTCAAATAAACGTAGACGAAAACAACGATAATTACAAAAGCATCAATGGAAACTTATATAGCAAAGACATGAAAGAACTAATACGCTATGCTATAGGGAAAAAAGAAAACGTTTTCAACATTCCTCCGAATGTAGAAACTATCGGGTACAGCGCTTTCAGCGATAGTCGATCGCTGAAAAAGGTGACGATTCCGGGCAATGTAAAAGCAATAGAAGATAGGGCGTTTGCACGCTGTGGATCGCTGGAATATTTAGAAATATTAGAGGGCGTCAATACAATCAATAGTAAAGCCTTCGAGGAGTGTCGATTGCTTAAAAAAATCATAATTCCTCACGGTATCAGGAAGATTGGCGAGGAAGTCTTTAGGAACTGCGAATCGCTTTCGACCGTGTACTACGGCGGAACGGAGAAAGAGTGGATAATAAAGCACTTCGATGAGGATGAAGAAATTGCCGCAGCGAAGAAATATTACTATAGCGAGCAGGAGCCGGAAGCGGAGGGCAATTATTGGCACTACGGCGAGGACGGGAAAACTCCCGTGATATGGTAGGATATAGAGGGCAACATGCAAAAGATAAGAAAGGACCTATTCCCCGACGTTATATACGAAGGTAAGACATATACAAACGGAGACGTATCTCCGCTTGTGCAGATCGTGAAACAAGAGGGGTACAAGGGGAAAATAGTCGTTTCGGGGGAAGGCTCGATAGGAAAGTCCACAATGCTGACGGACCTTAGACTAAGTTTGCTCCGGGAAGAAAGAGCGTTTGTATATTTCAATTTGCGGGATCAAATGGACACCCGGGATGTGGAAGCATTGGCCGACAGGGTCAACGGATACAAGGGGGACGGCCTGATAGTCATACTGGATAGCTACGATGAAACAAGTATGACTGTCGAATACGGAAACAGCGCGAGAGCAAAAGCGGAAAGGTTGATAGACGACTTCGCGACACGCAACAACGTCGCATTGCTGATAGTAGGCGCAAGGCAGGGTTGTAAAAGCGCAAATACCACAATAGAATTTGACGGTTGGGCGCGAGACAGAGGTTTCAAAACGGCGTCATTGCAAAGGTTTAGCGATGAAAAGCTCGATTCGATCTTGAGCGACCGCAAAAACATAAGTCCGGAATTAAAGGAGCTTCTTAAAAACACAATGTTTTTGTCGATGTATTTGGAAGCGCCCGAAAAGGATTGGGAAAGCGCCGCCAGCGAGGCTAAATTCATAGATAAATATTTTGATGAAGTGTTCTGTGCCAAATTGGAAAAGGGAAAGCCCGAAGACAGGGGAACAATAAAGGCAACCTTGTTTTCCCAAATAAACGCGATAGGCGAGAACATATGGAACGGTTATTGTAGAAAACCTAGAAACAGAGTAGATTTTGATAACAGAACGGAATTAAATACTATTTTCATGCAGGAACAGAAAAAATGGGGCGATTGGGAAATACATGCGACGCAGAAGAAGTATTTAAGTTATAGCGTTGCAAAATATTTATCGCAAAAGTACAAAGATGATATATTGAACATTTTTCACGATAGGTCAGAAAATATTTTTCTACCAATAGAGGGTCTTGACAGCACTATCAATGAGGGTTTGTATTATACGGGGCAACTTCTTAGCGACGCTATAGCAGATCAGTTGAACGACGTATTGCATAAGACTTCGGATAAAAATGTATTTTGCTTGTTAAGTCAAATAATTATAGGCCACAACAAAGGGGGAATCAGATATGGAGAAACGACAATCAAGGAATTTCTACCGGAAATTTTTTGGCACAATATCCATATGCGATCAATAGAGCTTCCTGTTAATACCAAAAATATTGAGGCAGGAAGTTTTATTGGCTGCATATCATTAGAACGAATCAATATATCCGAAGAAAATGATAAATATAAGAGCATCGCCGGCAATTTGTATAGTAAAGACGGAAGAACATTAATACAATATGCCATAGGGAAAGCGGAAGATTATTTTGAAATACCGTCTCGTGTAGAAACTATTGGGATGCATGCATTTTACGAAAGTCAATCGCTGAAGAGGATTACCATTCCGGGCAGCGTTAAAGTTATTAATGCTTCTGCTTTTAGAAACTGTCAATCACTGGAAAGCGTAGAAATTTTAGACGGCATTGAGACTATTAAAGGTAGTGCTTTCGGCAATTGCCAATCGATTAAAAGCATTACCATTCCAAGCAGCGTTAAAGTCATTGGTCCTTATGCTTTTTATAGCTGTCATTCTTTGGAAAGTGTAGAGCTTTTAGACGGCGTCGGGAGCATTGAAAATTTTGCTTTCAGCAATTGCCAATCGATTAAAAGCATTATCATTCCGGGCAGCGTCAAGGTTATTGGACCTCATGCCTTTTATAGCTGTCAATCCCTAGAAAGCGTAGAGTTTTTAGACGGTATTGAGACCATTGAAAGGGATGCTTTCAGCAATTGCCTCGCCCTTAAAAGCATTACCATTCCTGGCAGCGTCAAAACTATTAGCTATAATGCCTTTAGAAGCTGTCAGTCACTTGAAAACGTAGAACTTTTGGAAGGCATAATTGCCATTGAAAGTTTTGCTTTCATTAATTGCCAAGAACTTAAAAGCATTATTATGCCGGGAAGCATCAAAGATGTTGATAAGTACGCTTTTTATAAATGTATGTCACTATGTCAGATAACTGTAGATGAAAATAATAATTATTACAAAAGCATCAATGGAAACTTATATAGCAAAGATATGAAAAAACTAATTCTATATGCTATAGGAAAAAAGTATGATATTTTCAACATTCCTTCGCATGTAGAAATTATCGATTACAGCGCTTTCAGCGAGAGCCATTCACTGAAAAGGATTACCATTCCGGGCAACGTTAAAGTTATAGGCGAAAAGGCGTTTGCGCACTGTAAATCGCTTGAGCATGTAAAAATAGAGGAGGGCGTTGCGGCAATTAAAAGTGTAGCTTTCGAGGAATGTCAATCGTTGAAAAGCATTGCTATTGCCGGTAGCGTTAAAGTTATTGGGTCTCATGCCTTTAGAAAATGTCAATCGCTAGAAAGCGTAGAACTTCTCGACGGTATTGAGACTATTGAGGACGGTGCTTTCGAATATTGTCAAGCGCTCAAAAGTATCACGATTCCCGGCAGCGTCAAAGATATTGGAAATTATTTTGGCGGCGGCCATTCGGTGGAAAGAGTAGTGCTTTTAGACGGCGTTGGGAGCATTGAATATTTTGCTTTCAGCAATTGCCAATCGATTAAAAGCATTATCATTCCGGGCAGCGTCAAGGTTATTGGACCTGATGCCTTTCATAGCTGTCAATCCCTAGAAAGCGTAGAGTTTTTAGACGGTATTGAGACCATAGAAGAAGGGGCTTTTAGTAATTGCCAAGCCCTTAAAAACATTACAATTCCGGGCAGCGTCAAGGTTATTGGACCTCATGCCTTTTATAGCTGTCAATCACTGAAAAGAGTAGAGCTTTTAGACGGTATTGAGACCATAGAAGAAGAGGCGTTTAGTAATTGCCAAGCCCTTAAAAACATTACAATTCCAGGCAGTGTTAAGATTATTGGTGAGCAAGCTTTCGATGACTGCCAATCGCTTGAAGGCGTAGAAATTTTAGAGGGTGTTAAGGTTGTTGAATTTTTTGCCTTCTGGAGATGCCAATCGCTTAAAAAGGTCACAATTCCTCATAGTATCGAGAAGATTAACAATGCTGCCTTTAGTGGCTGCGAATCGCTTTCGACCGTGTACTATGGCGGAACGGAAAAAGAGTGGGAAGGAAAGGGCTTCGATAAAAGTAAAGAACTTGCCGCGGCGGAGAAATATTACTATTGCGAGCAGGAACCGGAATCGGAGGGCAATTATTGGCACTACGGCGAGGACGGAGCGCCGACGATCTGGAAAAAATAAAAGAGTAAGGGATACTTGGCGGGCGCAGATCGACCGCCGGGTATAAAGGAATGATTATGATATATATTACAGGAGATACGCACGGATCGATCGATTTCAAAAAGTTGGAAGAATTCAATCGAAGCATGCCGCGGGCGGAAACAGACTACGTGATAATCTTAGGCGACGTTGGGGTGGCGGGAAATAAAGAGCACATAAAAAAATATTCCGAATTGGACTTTACGTCGCTTTTTTTAGACGGGAATCATGAAAATTTTACCGCATTGAATAATTATCCGGAGGAAGAATGGAACGGCGGGAAGATCCACAGAATTGCGCCCGGTCTGATCCATTTGATGCGGGGACAAATTTATAATATTAAAGACGGCAAGCGAACGGTCAAAATTGCGACGATGGGCGGCGGCGACAGTCGGGATAAGGAGATCAGAATATTAAACGAGGAACGAACCGGTATTAAAACATGGTGGGGTGAAGAACAAATAACGGACGAGGATATAATCGAGCTGGAGCGAAACGCAAAAAAGTTCGGGAGCAATGTGAATTATTTTTTAAGCCATGTTCCGAGCGCCACGCTGAAAGTGGCGTTAGGGAAAAGGCCGACAAGATCCGATTACATGGTCAGAGAGGCCATAAACAGGGCAAAAATAAAGGCGACCCAATATATATGCGGGCACGAACATATCGATTATGAAAACAACATCTTAGGCAAGCATTACAGGATATTGTACAATAAAGTATATCGTTTAGATTGAAGCGGCCCGTAAGATATGATACAATAAAATCATACTTACGCAGGAGGATGTTATGACGCTACGCAACATTCTTATACGATTCTGGGATTGGGATCCGCAGGAGCCCGAAGACAATATCTACTTACGATCCTGGGATTGGGATCCGCAGGAGCCCGAAGACAATATCTACTTCGGATGCGCTCTCTTCGCTCCCTTCTTTACAAATAGAAAAAGAGAAGAGTCCCGAAACGACGCCGCGCGATACGATTTTTGTAAAGTTCTCCGTGATAATTTCAAATTTTTAGCAAATGATGATAAGAGTTGCCGCTCGCAAGTTCAAAATATCATGAAAACTTTTTATGAGAAAGAAGGATATGAAAAAAACAAAAAGAATTTGCGAAACTGGATGAGCGGCGAAAACAAGCCTTCGGCCGTAGCGCTGATAGACCTGTTGTCTGCACTGTGCGCCCGACAAACGGACGGCATGAGTTGGTCCGATAAAGTTAAATTCGTCAAGAAAGTCATTGCCGATGTACTGGATCGTGTAAGTTGCGAAAACGGAGAAGAAGGATTCAGTAAATTATATATGCGGGATCTGGATAACGTCGCATATGTATTTACGGTATTACATGGCGAAAAAAAAGACGACTATCAGAAATTAAATAAGAAGCTGGAATGCGCTTTAAAAGAGAAACGCAAGTCGGCATTGGAATCGCGCACGACGAATTTGCAGCGGCAAAAAGACAGATTTAAGGGAGAGTTCGGCTTATTTATAAACGGCAAAACAAAAAGCATAAAAGACGCGATACACGACGAGCTCAACAAGATGGAACCATTCAGCGGAGGCAGATATTTCGACAAACGCTCGAACGCATGGCAGGAATTGAGAGTTGATTATTTGTCTACAGATCATCTATCGGATGATGAAGTTTACAACGGGATCTTGTTGGAGGCAAAACGGGAATTTGATAACGGTAGCGAACTGACTTGCGACGAGATCTTGGCAAAATGCGTTTTAAGTGCAATTTGGGAGAAAGAAGACAACAAATCCAAAAAGGCGAAGTTGTGCGGTGACATTCAAGAAATAGCCGGCACAGAGATATCCGAACAGGATAAAACAAACATTAACGAGATCATTCAGACCTCGTACAACGAAGTATATCTAAAGGCCGTTACACGGGCGATACAAAGTACACTGGGGTCCGTTACGGAGAATAAAACGATAACGAGCCGGTATGTCGAAGGGAAAATAGAGCAACAGTACATTTTGGGCAACAAGGAAAATTTGCGAGAATTTATTTCTTCGGCAGATCCGGATTGGTTTATGGTAAAAGGGCATAGGTCGAAGATCAAAGAATGTATAAAGATGATCAAGGGCATTGAAGCAGAGAACGGATGTCAACCCGGGGTCGTCCTGTCGGAAAAGGAAAACAACGAAATCTTAAAAGAGAAGATGCTTTGCCAATTGGATGGAATTTTCCAATTCGATACGGAGAATGTGGATGAAACTTTGGAAGACAACAAGTGGAATTCATTTGTCTGCAAAAATTTTATCGATATTAAGCGCAAAAGGGAGATAAGCAAAATAAAATTTAATCGCAAGACACTGTCATTCAGAACGATACTTCTGTTCTTTGCGGCGGAAGAAGCTTTGGCGTCCGTGCTGGATGAGGATAGGTTTGATGCGCGCAGCCTTAAAAAAGCGATCAGCGCAAGTCTGCAGGGGTGCGGCTTTGTGCCGCTCGGTGCGCTGAGAGGAAGCGCCGCCGATCAATATGTGGAAATGGTCGTCGGAGCTGCTGCAAAGGCGGTACGCACCGAAGAAAAAGATATAGAAAGGGGGTAATCATGATAAGAGACAAAACAGAATATGCAACCCAAATAACGATCGATCAAAACCCGATCGTTCTCGGGGGAAACGGGAAAACAGCGGAGGATTATTTCAATCGTTATCGCGTTAAGAACATACAAGTTGACATAAAAAGCGGTATTGTCTACGACTTGCAATTTGTCGGAGAAGGGGCGACTTCCGTTTGTTACGAAGCTAAAAACGACCGAGGGACGAAAATCATAAAAGAGTTTTTCCCGATAACGTATAATCATTATCCGATAAGCTACTTTACCAGAGATGAAGGGCCAATGGTAGAATTAAAATTGCCTGTAACCGAAACAACGCCGACGGCACATCTTGTAGAAAAATACAAACGATTTTTATCCGCGTCGGAAGCGTGCAGCGCCGTAGCGGAACAATACCGCCGCAGAAACGCTACCGTAGGAGTAACTTTTAGTCTTTGCGATTCCTCTTTGAATCTGTGCTATGTTTGCGAGTTTCAAGGCGGTGAAACGCTTGAAAACTATTGGAAAGGAGTCGCGTCGTTCGCTTCATTCGATGATTTTTGTAGTGAGCTGTCGGATTGCGCAAATATCATGTATAGAGCCGTCCTAGATGTCAAAATGAGCCATGAGGCGGGATATATCAACGGCGATATCAAGCCCGACAATCTTTGGGTGTTAAACATGGACGACGCGCCTGGCCAACGCTTTGTGCGAAACCTCGACTTTGGTTCGTTTATAAAAATATCGGATTTGGAAGATGCTCTGAAAAGCGCATTGGCAGACGGAGCGTACGACGCCAATGCACCTGAAGAGCTTGCGGAAAGGTATTTTGAAAGCTCTATCAACTATTATCCGCCGCTCGACGTGCAGGTCGCGATCATAGATGCGCTGAACGAAGAAGATGAAAACAAACGCGTCGCCCACCTGTTCAATACGGACTGGTTCGCCCTGTTTAGATGTATGTTAAAAAGAATGCTGGGAGAAGTTTCATGTGAGAAGCGCTACGCAACGTATTTGGACGCAAGAAAGAAGCTCAGAGAAATGTTTAAAAATTTTGAATTTAATATATATGCCTATGAGATTTTGTACCGTTTCGAAAAAATCATCCACACCGTTTTTATGGCGCAAAATACGGAAGATATCGAAACGCAGCTTCTGGCGCTGATAAATGTTTTAAAAAAAGACCGGGCCACAAAAGAGGGATTGTTAAGCGCAGAAATGAAGGCTCTCTATCCCGAGAACGACGGCAACGAGAATGTGTCGTTTAAAGCTATCTTCGAGAGCGACAGATCCAACTTGCCGGTGGCGCCTCCGTTTATGCTGATACAGAAAATGATATATCGATCGTAAAAAATCAAAAAATTTTCAAACCGCTTATTTTCCCGCTCATTTTACGAATTTTTACACAAAAACAGACACCTTCTCTCAAGAAAAACGATCTTGCAGCAGCGCTTGCGGAAACGATTTTCAAAAAAAATTTTTAGGTCGATTACAATATGCATAGACAGATTTTGATAGCATGACGGTGCCGGTTTTAGCCCGATCCGCTGCAACTTTAAGGATAGTATTTTATCTCGCAGGATCGGAGACGGCGTGGCACCGGATATGCTAGGATATGCGACAGGCACCGGAAACACATGCGGTAACTTGTATGGAGTCAAGCATAAAGTTGTGGTAAGGAAGGGAGGAATGCCGGGCAACATACCTTGTTACACATGTTCCATATAAATGCGGTCTCGAAAGGGTTTCCGATTTCGGGACCGCACGAGCTTTTTAATGAATGAGGGCAATAAATAACGATGTCTGTTATGAGAAATAAAGTAAATGCGGAAACATTGATTCTTAACAGAAAAAGCCATTGATCACAAAAATACTTTGTTAAGTAAAAAGCCCCGATCGTCATCTGGGCTTTTTCGCACTAAAGAAAGACGATGCTTTTTGGATCAAAATTTGAATCCGCATGACTACACTGCTTGAGGTATGTATTTACGACTTGACCGCCAGGTTTCGCCTGCGGCGAAACTAGCGAACCCGGGTTCGCTTCCCCCGTGGGGCACTCGGTGTCAAAAAAAGAACAGCGACGCTGTTCTTTTCGTGGTGGAGACAATAGGACTTGAACCTATGACATCTTGCTTGTAAGGCAAGCGCTCTCCCAGCTGAGCTATGCCTCCAAATGATGACCATGAGCCGGAAGTCCGCAAGGAGTTCTCTCTTCTTTTTTCCCAATGTGTAGCAAATGTTTGGCATACATGCAATATCCATATGTTTATGCGGAAGCGATAGCGCGGAAGAGGCATAGGAAGAGGAACACAAACACGTATACGGGATATATCTTGATAGCAAAGCGGCGACATGCGAAGAAGCGGGATATACTGCGCAAGTATCCGACTACACATTCGACGGCTGTACGTCGCTCAAAAGGATATACGTCCCCGTTGCCTGCAACATCTCCCCAACCGCTCTCCCGCAGGGCGTTCAAGTCATACGCGCGGAGTATTAGATTTTTATGAATAATAAAAGGAACGCATATAGCGGCGGTATGCCGTAATTTTGAGTTGTACAAATTTACGGACACCATTAGAAGCGATAACGAATAAATTTACTTTTTGTATTGAATCTTTTTTCGTAATGTGATATTCTGTAACAAAGCGATGCGAAAAACTTACCGACGCGTCGCGCACGGTAAAAAAAAGCCGCAGAAACCGCGGCGAGTGTAAACCCAATTGAGTGTAGCATTTATTTTAACTAAGCCTAATGCCAAATCAAATGGTAATGAAATGATAACACAGGAAAAGG
>CALXAO010000172.1 GCA_944386295.1 uncultured Clostridia bacterium
CCAAATTGGACACGAGCGTATTGCCGGCGTCGTACATGATGTCATCCTTCCAATATCCTACAAACAGCGCGGACGCGAGCAACATAAGCACCGATACGATAAACGCGACCAGGTAAATTTTACCAACCCTTTTTCGCATAGATTCTTTTGCCATCTTGTTTATGCTTTTTTGTACGCATTTAGGCGTTTCTTTATTATTAAAGCAATCATGCATAGTTTCTATGTAGTCGCCGGCATAATATTCCTGATCCTTCTCTCTAGTTAAATTATCGTAAATCTGGATACGGTAGGGCAAATTTTGGGTAGAAATAATTTTCGTTGTCGATAATTTATACGCAGCAACACACGCCAATATTTTGTTTGCCAACATTTCCGACATATCCCTTTTTTTCACTTCATTTGCAAAAATCGGAATATCGGAGTCTAAAAAAGCTTGACGATCTGCTTGACATTCTTTTGAATTTTTTATAGCATTCAATTTACCTTGCATTCTTAAGTCTACTAACTTTTCCGTATTCAAATCCAAAGCCTTATACCTAAGCGCCTTATTCTGATTCGAATCAACTATATTTTTTGCGAGACTCTCAGCTTTGCCATCGGCTGTGCTAACATAACATTTTGGCTCTTTTGCGTCTATGCATTCTTTTAATATTTCTATGGCGTCCTCAATGTTCCTCTTATCATTATCACTAATGTTAGGTGCATGTAATGCATCCTTCAGCAGTTTGAGGTCTCCTTTAAATATGGCATTTTCTTTTTTTTGCGGGAGCACCGCAGTTACGGCATCAACCATTTTGGTGCAATTGAAAACACAGCGCCCTTGTCCTTTTTCCCGCATTTCACACGGGATCCCGGCACCGTCTACGCTCCCATGCTGTGGATTATAATAATAATAGTTGACCTCAATATCATTTTGATCTACTTCCGCCGTATTATTGAGGCTCATCTCGCAAACAGTGCTGATATTTTTGAGTCTCCCTTTTAAAACGGTGTATGTCTTACCCAAGCCGAACAAATACCAGGAGAGCCCGCTAAAGAAAAGCTTAACTTTATCGCAAGCATCAAATGACTTTTGAATTCCGCTCTTCAATTCCGTAATCCGCTCATTTTCGGGATCGTTTTGCGATTTCTTCGTAGGAATATTTTTAATAATTTTTTTCAGTCCGGATAATATCATTTCAGCCCCTCCACCAAAGATCAACGCCTATCCAATAAATACTGATTGCAGCTACTAAAACCACAATAAGCGAAGCGATCGCCACGGACGCTATGATCTTGCTATTGAATTGTTTTTGCCATTGCTCTCTACTATTTCCATTCGAATCACCATTTCGAGAATTAAAATAAAATGGATCATTCGCCGGGTCAAATTTTTCATAAAATCTATCGACAACGAATATATTCAGGAATATAAGCACCGAGCCTAACAGGATCAATAACACCGCCCCGGTAATATTCTGCGGCGCTAAGGCGTCAAACAGTTCTGCCAGAAAATTATCGGCAAAAGACGTCACGATAAATATCAAAACCGCCAACGGGCCCGATACGTCGTTGTCAAGGCTTTTGATCGGCCGCACCGTCGACGAGTACCACAGGTATACGCCGAAAAGCGCTGCAATGATCAGGACTTTCCAAAGATACTCCAACTCTCCGTTCGCAAGCCCGCCGAGGTATGACGTGCCAAGCTCCAAGCACACCCCTGCCGCTATCAACAAGACGGATCTTGTAATGAATACGGCTATTTTAAAAATTCCGCTCCTTTCTCTTGCCACTTTTGCCCTCCTTTTTGTAGTTATCGATTTACAATTGATGCCTGTTTTCATCCGGCTCAAACCTTGATCCAATAGCAGTCACGATACTCCGACCTAAGATATCCTGCCGCAATCGCCCGCGAGCCAATGTCATCTATTTGGTAACGGTTGCCGTCCGAATCTAATACATACCATCCGTCCACATCCCTGAATGTCGCGGAATTTAATTCGTCGCATTTGTAAAATGCATAACGTCCTATACCCGTAACGCTGCTGGGAATAGTGACTGAAGTTATAGTTTGACGGCAATAGAAAGCGCAAAAATTTATCTCATATGCTTGAATGACCGTACCATCCTTTGCCGTAAATCCGCCCGGAAGCGCTATTTCCGTTTTTCCGCCAATATAATCGACAAGAAAGCTCTGTTCCTCATTGTATAAGAACACGAAACCGTTAGAGTCTGTGACAAGTTGCGAACCCCCTATCTCGGCGTAGACATTGATCGCATTAAATGCCACTTCCCCGTATGATGAGCTGCCTGCCGTAATGTCAAGCGAGCTTTTATTAAAGACCTCTACAAGCCTATAACATTCGGAAAAAGCATCCTCGTCTATGAATTTTACATCACTGCCAATAGTGACGCGAGTAAGCCCGCTACAATGCGAGAACGCTCCGGATCCTATGCTCGTCACGCTATCCGGAATGATAATCTGTCGAACAATATCTGATTTATTATCGTGTTCGTCACCCATAGATTCGATAACGGTCACTTTTTTCCCGCCAATCGACTCAGGGATCTTCAAATTTTCGGAAACGTATTGATATACGGTGATTGCAAGAGTGTCATCATCCAGCGTTCTATAAAGTAAGTAGTCATTTGTAATACCCTCATATCTAGTAATAGCTACATTTCCTTGTTCCACCGCGTAGATTTTTCCTCCCCACGCCAAACCGCCGCAGTAACAGCAAAGCAACAACGACACCAAACAAAAACCCATACCTTTTTCTGTAATCTCCCCGTCACAAAATATATTTGATACAGCAACAAAGGTCGCAAATGCTAATGGAATAATTTGAAAAAACAAATGTTGATAAAAGTTTTCCACATTGACTAATGCTGCGCTTGTAAAAAAGACCACAACACAACATACGATTGAAATTACAACAAGAATGCCTCGCCCAACGCTGTCGCTTGCCGGCCAACTTCCCTCTTCCATAAACATACTGATCGCGTGGATGACGAAAAAAACAAGCGCCAAAACGATCAATGCGATAAAGGCCGTTTGCCAAGGCGAATTAAGCAAAATAAACGACAGATCGTTACCGAAAAAATCTACCCAAAACAATATAAAAGCAGATATTCCCGCCGCAGCACTTATTAACGACGCCGCGAGAGGATTGACAAGAATTCGGCCTATAAAGCCAATAATCTTAAGCGGTATTTTCAGCGATTGCAAAATGGGTCTAGAAGTACCGTGATTCGTCCTCTCCACTCTTTCTTGAGATCCGAATCGTGAAGCTTTATATTCAGCTTCCGCATTGCCTCTCGCTGTAATTCCGCCGGGCTTGGACGAATCGTTTGATTGCTTGCCATAATCGGC
>CALXAO010000173.1 GCA_944386295.1 uncultured Clostridia bacterium
AGTGCCTTGCCTTTTGGTCAATGGTGCTTTTCACCAAATCTTTTGCGGAGGCAATTCCTTGGTTCACTACCAAAGAAAGACCGTATATGATAACCACCGCAAGCACCTTTTCTATTTCGGGTGTTGCTACGGTCAATGCATCCAAAACATACTTCAGCAAAAATGCAGACAACAACGGAAAAGACGTTGTAATCAACATCAACGCGAAATACAGAAAAATCATAAATTTGCTTGACTCAAAGATCAAATTCCAAGAGTAAGCAAAAGATTTATAAGCCAATTTCAATCTATTCATTCGCATCACCTCCGTGTATTTCAAAGAAGTCATCGGTTGTACAGTTTAATATCCGCGCAAGATGCGGCAGAAAGATCATGTCGGGATAGCAGGTGTTCTGTTCCCACTTGCATACCGCTTGTGCTGAAACGCCGATCAGCTTGCCGAATTCCTTTAGAGACAGATTGTTTTCGTTGCGGTACGCCTTGATTTTGTCCCCAATCGTTATATGATACGTCGTCATACTCATATCACACCACCGCCTTTCGCCATATTGATCTTTCGCATACGGTTGATAAGTGCCATCAGCTCCTGCTTGCGAGGCAGGTCAAGGAATCTTTCGCAGGTCGTGAAGAATGAAGAATAGAGGAAATCAATTCCTTCTTCTTCAATCCGTGCATACAGCTCGTTGACCTTCTTTTCAATATCGATCTTTCTGTCATTATTTGACACCTCCAAATAACGCAGCATAAAGCCAAGCGTGTCAAGCTGACGGGGAGAAACGATATCGTGAAGTCCGCGCACGTCGATCTTTTCATCACCAATGATAATGAATCCCATATCCGAAACCTCAAGCTTTTCGGTGCCGCTTCCTTCGGGATACGAGGAAAAACGGTCAGAATAAAGCGTTCTGCTTTGCTGCCAATTTGCAGATGAGGGCAATACGGTATTTACATTATAAGAGTTACAAATATTCTTTGACTTGTCGGTTACATCGTGAATCAGATAATCCTCCATCATATAAATCTTATCGGCAACGTAAAGATATTCACCGCTACCGCCGATAACAAGGATAGTGGAAACACCGTGAGCCTTGTGAAGCTCGTTGACTCGGTCGGTAAAGGGCGTAATCGGCTCTTTTTCGATAAGCTCCTTCATCATACGGTCGCGAATCATAAAGTTTGTTGCACTTCTGTCCTCATCAATCAGCAACAACCTTGCGCCACAGTCAACCGCCTCCATAATGTTCGCTGCTTGCGAGGTCGAACCTGAAGCGTGATCGGTAGAAAAATCACTTGTATCACCACCCGTCAACCACTTAATAAACGGAGAGATATTGACGTGCTTCACGCTTCGCCCGTCCTCTGCGGATATGGTAACCGCGCTTTCATCAGTAATACAAAGTTCGCGTCCGTCCCCGAGCGCGTGGTCATAGATTCCTGCGGATATTGCATCAAGCAAAGTGGATTTGCCCGAATAGCCACCACCCGTGATTACGATAACGCCCTTCTTGATTCCCATTCCGCGCACACCGCAAATCTCAATTTCATCATCGGGAGTAGATCTGAACGGAATCGCATCAAGCATCGGCAGATCTGTACCTTTTGCGCGTGGCAAGATGCTGCCGTTTGCTACAAAGGCGCAATAGTCACTATTTTTCAGCCATTCTCTGATAGCCGATTGCTTTTGGGCAAGCTCAGTGGCTTTCCTTAACCCCTCGACATCGAAATCCAAGACAAAGCGGTCAACCGCTTCGGGCAGATCTTTACACATCATTTGGAAGGTTTTTCGAAGCTTCTTTAGCGGAAACTGAACTTGGATTCTGATACACAGGCACATCAGCGGTGGACGTGATATTCCGTCACTTAACAGATAGACTGTTGAACCCGAACCGTTCGTATAATCCTTTTCCGGACACAGTGCAAAATACGCTGTGTTTCTTTTTATGATCTCTCCACCCGGCGTACACAAATAATACTTGCCGTTTTCGTTATCGGGACGGCTACGGTTATACAATTCTGCATTGAGCTCATCAACGTATTTCTTGAAAGCGCGGAGGCAATAGTCTGCTTCTATGCTCTCGGTGGATTTGTCAGGAATATCGATTCCAAGTGTGGCACAAGGAATACTGATCACCACCGTAGGCTTATCTTGCGCCAGCTTGTGCGTGGTAGAAATATCGAATCCAATGCTTTCGTTGTAATAAGTTGAACTGTAATCGACATAAGGCTCCATTGTCGGATGTGCGGGATCTTCGATGATCATACTCCCTTCATACATCGCCTTGTATGTTGTCGTGTTAGGCTCCATAGATAATATTTTGTTTTTTAATCTCTTCATGGGCATCCCCTCTTTCATTTTTCAAAAGTGTTGTAATAGCGGTCATCATAAAAAATTCTCCTTTCGGCTTTGCTGAATTTTCCGTTTGACTCATATTCGAGAGCTTTCCACGAAAAACAAAAAGCACCCCTACGGGTGCATAAAGCTATACGTTCGCCAAAGAAAGATATTTTAGGCAAACAAAAAACACACCCGAGATCGGATGTGCATCAAAAAACTATATAAACCTTGCGTTCAGCATACCGCAGGCGATACATATGACATCCGATAAATATAAGTGTTCATCATAATAATCGCCTC
>CALXAO010000174.1 GCA_944386295.1 uncultured Clostridia bacterium
AACAATATTAATTTTAGCACAAAAAAAAAATGCTTAATACACAAATTGTTTTCAAGAGAAGTCATTTTGAATAATCTTTTTTTTTTTTGTTTTCTACATAATAATTATAATAAAAATATTTAAAAAAAGCAACATCTTTTATTTCTTTTTATAAATTAAATGTTTATACTTTATATCTTTGTATTCATGTTCACTAAGCAATTCGCGATCCCACTCGTTATTATTAATCTTTGGAAAAAAAGTATCTGCTTCTTTTGTCTCATCAATTTTAGTAATAATTAACTTATTCGCATACTCAATCATTTGTTTATAAATTTGTCCACCACCAATAACCATTACTTCTTCATTTAAACTTTTTATATATGCTAAAAGTTCAGTTATACTGTGGAAAACTAGTATTTCTGGATCTAATTCTAAATTTCTATGGGTTAGAACAATATGTTTTCTACCTGGTAATAGTTTAGGTAAAGAATTTAAAGTATTTATCCCCATAATTATTTTTTTATTCATTGTGTTTGCTTTAAAAAAGTTTAAATCTTCTGGAATATGCCATAATAATTTATTATCTTTTCCAAGTTCATTATTCTTACCTATTGCGGCAATTAAAGTTATATTCATAAATACCTCATTTCTATAAACATTTTAACACATTTTTCTAAAACTAGACAAAATTAAAAAAAAAGTTTATAATTATTAAGTCAGTTTGATTTTTCAAACATTCGTTTAAATTATAAAATATTATTAAATTATTATGTCGGGATTGTTATTTTTTGTTATATATAAACATTTTATAATGTTATTTTTGAGTATGTTTTTATAGTTTAATCGAGAGAAAGGAGATTTATGAAGTTTTTTAATAATAATATCGAAGACACTAAAATATTTGCTTTAGGTGGTCTTGGTGAAGTTGGAAAAAATATGTACTGCATTATGTATAAAAATGAGATTGTTATTGTTGATGCGGGTGTTATTTTTCCAGAAAGTGATTTAATGGGAATTGATTATGTTATTCCTGATTTTACATTTTTAAAGAAAAATGAAAAGAAAATAAAAGGGTTATTTATTACTCATGGACATGAAGATCATATTGGAGGTATTCCTTTTCTTCTACAAACTGTTAATATTCCAGTGATATATGCGCCTAATCAAGCAGTAGGACTAATTAAGAAGAAATTAGATGATCGTAATATCCAATATAAAAATTTAATTGTTTATACTGATAAAACAAAAGTTAAGTTTAAAAATATGAGTGTTGAATTTTTTAGAACTACTCACTCTATTCCTGATTCACATGGAATAGTTGTTCATACACCAAATGGTACAGTTGTTACTACTGGTGACTTTAAATTTGACTTAACACCTATTGGTCCAATGGCTGATATTCACAAAATGGCTAGTATTGGTTCTCGTGGTGTTTCATTACTTTTAAGTGATAGTACAAACGCTTTAAATCCAGGAATGAGTACTAGTGAATCTAAAGTTGATGATGCTCTATCAGAACTTTTCACTAAGAAAAAAGATGGTCGTATTATAATTGCAACTTTTGCATCTAATATTTATCGTTTAAAACATATTGTTGATACTTGCAAACGTAATGGTCGTAAGATTGCAACTTTTGGTCGTAGTATGGATAACAATATTGAAATATCTATTCAAGGTGGATATATAAAACATAAAGATATTTTTATTACACCAGATGAAGCAAATCGTTTACCAGATAATAAAGTATGTCTATTATGTACTGGTTCACAAGGAGAACCACTTGCAGCTTTATCAAGAATTGCGAATGGTTCACATCGTCAAATAAAATTAAAACCAGATGATACGGTAGTATTCTCTTCAAGTCCAATACCTGGAAACGCTATAAGTATTGCAAGAACTGTTAACAAATTATATTTAAAGGGCGTTGATGTTTATACTAATACATCACTTCCAGATATTCATACATCAGGTCATGGTAATACTGAAGAATTAAAATTAATGCTTCGTTTAATTAAACCAAAATATTTTATGCCTGTTCATGGTGAATATCGTATGTTAAAAGCTCATGCGGATGCTGCGGTTGATTGTGATATACCTAAGAAAAATATATTTATTATGAGTAATGGTGAAGTTTTATCTTTATATAAAGGTAAAATTAATAAACAAGGTAGTGTTATTGCTGGAGATGTTTATGTTGATGGTAATCGTATTGGTGATGTTGGGGCTGCTGTTATTAAAGATCGTAAAATAATGGCTAATGATGGTATCGTTGTTGTAATTGCTAATATTGATACTAAAGAACATAAATTATTAGGTAATCCAAATATTACTACTCGTGGTTTTGTTCTTGTTAATGACAATGCCGAATTAATTAAAAAACTAGAAGATATAAGTAAACGTGCTATTCTTTCTAAACTTAATAATCAATTAAGTTATAGTGATATTAAAAATGAAATTACTGCTCATTTAACAACTTACATATATTCTAAAACAGGACGTAAACCTATTATTTTACCAGTAATAATGGATGTTAAAAGAAAAGCTAAAAAAAATAATAATAAAAATGTTTCTGAAAAATAGAAACATTTTTTTAATTTGTTATAGGAAGAAATATTTTCACACTAGTTCCACCCATCGTATTATTCTCATAATTTATAATTCCATCATGAGCTTTAATTATTTGTTTTGATAAACTAACACCAAGTCCTGTACCATTAACCTTAGTGGTAAAGAATGGTTCACCAATTTTCTTTAATACTTCATCTTTTATTCCTACTCCATTATCACTTATTTCTAAATAAAAATTATTATTATTAATATCTGTTTTAATTGATATATTACCAGCTTTTTCACTAGGAATAGCTTCAATACTATTCTTTATTACATTCATTAACACCTGCATTAATCTATTATAATCTCCTAATATATAAATATCATCATCTACTAAATCAATATTAGTTTTAATATTTTTTTCTTTTAACATTAAATTAAAATTATTCATTACATCTTCAACTAAAATATTTACATCCATATAATCTTTTTCTACTTTAATTTTAGATATAGCTAAAAAATCTTGTAATAATAATAAAGTTCGATTAATCTCACTTTTCATAATTGGTACATATTTTTTACTATGTTCAATATTATTAACATCAAACATATCTAAATAACCTTTACATACAGCAATAGGATTCTTTATTTCATGAGTAATTCTAAAAATACTACTCCTCACCTTTTTATCTTCTTCTATTTCTCTTTTATTAATATAATATTTAGTAATATTTTCACACACATTAAATAATTTAAAAGCTAAACTTAAAGAAAAAATAAAGAAAATATATAATAAAGTATTTTCAAATATTAAATAAAAACTTGAAATATTAATTATTATATTAAAATATTTTAAAATTAAAAATATACTTATAAATTGTTTATACATTGGTTTTCTTAAATAAAAAT
>CALXAO010000175.1 GCA_944386295.1 uncultured Clostridia bacterium
ACGAATGAGGAAGAAGTTCAGGTGTTGGAGCAGCTTCATAAATTTGATAAAACGCTGCCGGATATTGGTGTTAAGATGAAAACAGGTTTGACAGTAGATTTCCGTAATCGGGATATTCTGAGAGACACAGAAGAAGAAGGTGCAATTCCTCTGTTTTATTCGCAGCATATAAAGCAAGGAAAAGTACAGTTTCCAATTCAAAAAGAGCATGAGTATGTAGTGACAGACCAGAAAGGATTAATGCAGGAAAACAGGAACTATTTGTTTGTAAAGCGTTTTACGGCAAAGGAGGAGCACCGGAGATTGCAGTGCGGTGTATACTTGGCGAAAAACTATCCGCAGTATTCGAAAATCAGTACTCAGAATAAAATCAATTTTGTTGATGGATTACTGCATGAAATGTCAGAGTGCCTGGTATATGGCTTATACGTCCTCTTTAATTCTACACTGTATGACGAATATTATCGTATATTAAACGGCTCTACACAGGTAAATTCAACAGAGATTAATGCTATGCCAGTGCCCGATCTGGAATGTATACAGGAGATGGGAAGAAAGCTGATGAGGAGTAAAGACCTGTCAGAGAATAATTGTAATTTAATTTTGGAGGGATACTGTGGATAAAATCGAAGAGACCAGAGACTTTTTAAATCGTATAGGGATGCCAAAAGCACAGCAGGCTGATATTTGCTGCTATGTGATATTGGCTATGGCGGGAATAAAGCCGGATATGCAGTGGAAAGAGGCTACAAACGAATGGATTCGTATACATGATATTATCCAGTTCGCAAATTCTTATTATGGAACTACATATGCCGAGAATAGCCGGGAGACGTTCAGAAAACAGGCGTTACATCATTTCCGTACAGCAGCGTTAGTAGAAGATAATGGAAAAGCTACAAATAGTCCGAATTATCGGTATAGGCTGACAGAAGAAACATTACAGATGTTGAGGGTTAGAGATACGATTGAGTGGCAGCCTTCCTTGAGAAGATTTCTTCATTATCATCAGAGCCTGATCGAAATGTATGCTTCTAAAAAGAAAATGAGCATGATGCCCGTACAGATAAATGGACAGGATTTCAGCTTTTCACCGGGAAAGCATAATGAGCTGCAGAAAGCAATTATTGAAGAGTTTGCACCGAGATTTGCGCCAAATTCAGAGTGCCTGTATGTGGGTGATACCATAGAAAAAGATCTGGTGAAAAATGTTGAGAAGCTGACAGAATTAGGATTTGAAATCACACTTCATGATAAGATGCCGGATGTGGTGTTGTATCGTGAAGATAAGGACTGGCTGTATTTTGTGGAGTCGGTAACTTCAGTGGGGCCAATGGATCCGAAACGTATCCTTGAGATTACAGAAATGACAAAAGATGTGGCGGCAGGAAAGATCTTCGTAACGGCTTTCTTGGATTTCAAGACTTATAAAAGATTTTCAGAGGAGCTGGCATGGGAGACAGAGGTCTGGATTGCTGAGATGCCGGATCATATGATACATTTGAATGGGGATAAATTTTTAGGACCGAGGTAGAAAGAAAATTCTACTTTAAGTACATGATTTACAGTGAATGAGGATTTTGGGATGAAGATTTTGTATGTGATAAATCAGAATGTACTGTATGTAGGAAAATGCTGGATAAAATGTATTGGCGGATTTGCGACAATATTGTCTATCTTCTTTTTGTTTATTACATGGGATGATATTGGAATTACAAGTTTAAACAATAAAATTGCACTTGTGATTGCGATAATTATTATCTTATTGTTTTGGTCAATGCTTTGGATATGCTTTATAAAGCGGAAAAAAGTAATATGGCAAAGTGCTTCTGGTAAAATTATTGTTAGATATGCAGACTTGTTAGAAGAAAGTTTTAAAGGTGGAAAAACAGAAAGGCTGTATGTAATTCCGGTAAATTCTGCATTTGATACAATAGTTGATGAAGATATATCGTTATGTGATAAACCTCTTATATCGCCATATTCCTTGCATGGCAGGTGGATAAAAAAGATGTTGGAGGCGGGAAAAAAGATTGAGGAAATTGATGAAGAGATAAAAACTTGTTTACAAAGACAAAAGAAGATTCCATGTGGGTTTTTGGAAGATAAGGAGAAGGGGAAAAAGGAAATTTATGACCTGGGTACTGTAGCAATGGTTAAGGGATATAATAAAAATATTTTTCTGCTATTAGCCTTGACAAATCTCGATGAAAATAATATTGCACATGTTTCAGTAGAGAAGATGGAAGAGGTTATTAGAGAACTTATTTATTTTTATGACCAACATGGTCAGGGGCATGAATTAGTAATACCATTGATGGGAACAAACTTTTCCAGGGCAGGATTGACACATAATGATTCTTTGAGAATTATTGCTTCTATGTTCCAATTATATGGGGATCGAATACACGGAAATGTGAGCATTATAATTTATAAAGGCGATAAGGACAAGGTGACGATTGACATTTAAACAAGGATTATAATGGATTTAGAAAAGAAGTTTTGAATAATGCCTGTGTTTTCAAACCTACTAATTACTACAAAAATCTGAGATGCAGGGGCATTGTTGACGAAAGGAAATGAAATATGTTACATAAATGTTTTATAAGTTTTAAAAAAGAAGATATTTACTATAAAAATGAGATTATGAAAAAGCTCAATGATGATCAGGTTCAAGGAAAATCATTAGATAAGTGGATCGATTCGGAAGATATTGATTATGTTATGCAGGTGATTCGCTCTCAATACATGAAAAATACGTCAGTTACATTGTTTTTAATTGGGAAACATTCATCAGAGGAGGAAGGATTTGAATATAATAGTACTGATGGATGTTACTATAATAAACAGAATTTTATTATTAGAGAATTAAAAGCCACACTTTATGACGGAAAAGGCAATCGCAGAAGTGGATTGCTTGGAATTGTATTACCAGAAATGTATGATGATATTTATGGTGGAAGTTATACCTGTTCACAATGTGGAAAAACAATTAATCTTGTTAAAATTAACCCCAGTACAGTAATTAAAGAATTTTCTGAAAATTATTACCTTTCTCCTAATTGCAAAGATGGGCATTGTGATGAGTCTGGTCGATTTTGTGTCTTGGTGAAGTATGAAGAGTTTATGGATGATCCAAATAAATACATAAATCTGGCTTATGAGAAGACAAATTCAGATATTAATAAAGATGTGCATTGGAAGGATATAGATCATATTTATAAGAAATTATATTAATAAGACAAGTCAGGTAAGCATAATTATTTTGACTTGGCATTTGTAGGGGAAGGCTAAAGTGGAACTTGGCTCTATTTTGGCTCTAAAAATTCGAACTGGCACAGATATGAAAAGAAGTTATAAGAAATAAGAATAATAAAATCAACAAAAACCATAGATAAGCAGGCAGTTCAAATTATCCGCCGAGGAATTAGAGTAGTACGAGAGTGTATTATTTATTTTATATGGCAGGTAGTCTATAGGATTGCCTGCTATATTAAAATTACATTATTTATATAGTTTGTGTTGCCATTAAAGCAAAAATCTAACTTAAGAGTGGGATTGACATGTGGAAATTAAAGAGTTATATTTAAAGAGCCTTATATATTAGATATAAGGGAAAGGAATTGTTGTCAATACCTGAAAGAGCTCTTTCAGATATGACTGGTGTTCTGGTTGCAAACTTATGAATAACCACATAAGAATGTTAATTAGAATCATCTCCTTCTTATCTATTCTAACATAGATATGTATTGAACGAATAATGGATAGCTGGGACCACATCAAAGCTGTCGAAAGACAAAATTGAATACCACGTTAAAAGAAGACCTATCAGTCAAGAGATGCTATCCCTCATACTGATAGGTCTTTCGCTAAATAGGGAAACTGTATGGATCTATATGAATGGAAAGTTAAAAATGCGACTGCCAGAAAATACGCACATTTTGACGAAAAAGTTTCGTTGGATAAAGTATGGAATTATATTAGTAATCCAGACAACATAAGGAAACATGGCTTTTATCCTTTTATTCATTATGAAAAGAAGTTTAACAAATTTACTAAAAAAGAGGGTATGGGCTATATTAAAGAAAAGTCCAGGCACTTATGTTATTCTGCACATATTGATAGATATATATATTCATATTATGGGTATCTTTTGAATCAAAAATATAATAAATATTTGGAAGAACGTAATATGGATATGGTTGCAGTTGCATATAGAGATAATTTGCATAAAAGTAATATTCACTTTGCAAAAAGAGCTTTTGATTGTATTAGAGAGACAAGAGAAAGCTTTGTGATTATAGGAGATTTTTCACATTTTTTTGACTCCTTAGACCATACTTATTTAAAGAAACAGATATGTGATGTTTTAGACGTTGAGATATTACCACCTGACTATTATGCAGTTTTTAAGAATATAACAAAATATTCAATCTGGGAATTAACAGAGTTGCTGAAATTAAACAACTTAACAGATACGGAAGAAGATATACAAATTTTAAATTCAAAACGTAGAGTATTATCTGAGAAAGAGTTTAAAAAGCATAAAAAGGAATTTATCATTAGACATAAGGAGAATTATGGAATACCACAAGGTTCAGCAATTAGTGCGGTTTTGGCCAATATTTATATGAAAACAATAGATGAGAAAATGGATAAGTTGGCAGGTAAATTTAATGGCTTATATATGCGCTATAGTGACGATTTTATTATTATTTTGCCGAGAATATCGGAAGATAGTTTTAAAATTGTATTAAATGATATAATGGGTGAAATTAAATTGATTCCAAATTTGATTTTGCAACCAGATAAAACGCAAATATATCAATATAAAGATACAACATTGAAAAGTTGTAACTCGTTGTTTTTAGATGATATGGTAAATGGAAAAAATGAGATTGATTATTTAGGATTTACATTTGATGGTAAAGAAGTAACAATAAGGGATAAAACTATATCAAAATATTATTATAGATTATATCGAAAGCTTAAAACTATAGTAAAAAATGAGGGCTATACTTCTTCAGGAAAGAGAATAAGTTGTAAAAATTTATATGAGAAATATTCTGTTAAGGGGGCACGTTTAAAAGATTCAAATGGACATATTAAGGGAAATTTTATAACATATGTTCAACGTGCTCAAAAGGTTTTTGGGGAAGATGAACCTATAGATAGAAAAACAAAAAGGCATATGATAAAAATTCGTCGGATATTGGATGATGTTTTTTCATAGGTTTGTTGGGGATTTCAGGATATTTATAGACAAAAGATTGAAAATATTTTATCATATCTGTGGCAACATCTTGGCAACAGAAAATCAGCAAGTCAGAATAAATGACGTAATTGAAGTAAAAAATGGCGTGTATTTACAAAAAACTTAAACAAATACAGTTAAGAACAACGAAGAACACGCCGAGTTTGAATAGTAAACAGAGAGCCGGGAAGCCGCATAAACGTATACGTTATTTTCGGAATAATAGTGAAATGATGCAGGCAATCTTATTGGTTCGCACCCTCTCAATCAGTTCGTACACGGTACTAGTGATTTACCGTGTACGGATAATGAAAAAGCCCATACATATGTATGGGCGAGTGCTTTCCGCTATTCATTGGAATTTCACCAAATCATCAGCAG
>CALXAO010000176.1 GCA_944386295.1 uncultured Clostridia bacterium
TTGTTTTCCATGTTTTGTCTCCTTCCGTCCCGTTCTTTTTTGCCCGAAACGTAAAAAATTGTATGAAAAAAGCACCCTGCATTTTTGCAAAGTGCTTGAATCATTTCTTTTTCTTGATTTTATTCCGATTTTTCATTCGATTTTCCGTTGAATCCGGAATAGTTGCATCCATGGGCCAAGTCATACGCATAATTAAGAACATCACTTGAATCTGGCGTAGGATCCTGCCGAACGAAATCCAGCAATATTTGCACTGCATTGGCACGTCTTGCGTAAATGCATATTGCAACAGCATCTTCCCTTCTGAATTTTACATTTCGCATCGTGTCCATCAAATCCTTTTCCAGCTGTGTCATTTTACCACTCTCCTTTCTGAGAATATACGGAAACATCTTCATTATCATTCGCGAAATCAATGAGAATTTTGTCAAAAATGTTATAATCATCGAATCCATAATTTTCAAAAATATACAAATAGTTCCCAATTTCCTTTGTGGCAATTTTTTTGTCTTTAAACGAGGTGAAATATGTATTCAATTCGCTGATCACATGAGCGTATTCCTGCTTTTCCAACCAAAGAGTCGAATGGCGCCCCGGAGAAAACTTCCAGCTTTCCACCATGGCTTCCTGTAAGGACTGACCCTCTCGAATATATATTTTCCGTCCCCGTACTGTTCGCCATACGCCCTTATTATACTCCATAATACCGCTCCTGTCAAGCCTCTGCCGTAATTATTTCCCGGTTCCAATCTCGCTTCAAACCATTCTTTTTGCAGAACTGTTCCAATTCCGCGCTTTTTTCTTTCAGCTTTTTCCTCAAAAACAACACGGAAACCGTATCCCCGCTAGCCCGGGCAACTTCCAATTGCTTTTTCAACACTCGTATTTCCCGTTCTTTTCGCCGCTGCTTCTGTGTCAGGTGATAAACACGTTCATTTTCTTTTTCGTCCACTTCATACTGTGTCGGAACGCTGAGCCCCGGAAAAAACAAAAACATTCTGTGCCTACAATTTACCCCGCCAAGCCCCTGAATATCGTCCGGATATCCGGTGTTTGTTTTCAGATTACCGTATTCCTGATCAAACCCGTGCAGCTTAAACACTTTCCCCTGCCAACCCGCATGATTCGCGATCGGATTTACATTGCTGACACGCGCTCCTATATGTTTTGATATCTCTACATATTCAGCGCCTCCTTCCTCCGCGGCAATAGCAACCCCGCGATTGGCCAATTGATGTACCGCCGTAAGCGTATCGCGCCGCACAGTTCCTTCTAAAGAATACTGAATGACCCTATTCCCCCGCTGATAAGTCGCCCCAGTGATTCCTTTGGCTGCCATACTCCGCAACGCTTTCCGAATCGATGTATTATAGTCATAAATCCCACTGGATGTCTCAATATATGCTGTATTCAAAACTGTCATATAAGACTGTCTTACGCTTTCAATCGCTTTGGTTCGTATCAGGCGAAATGTTTGATTTACTTCCCGGTAACTATCCCGTATTACAGAACGGAGAACCGCGCTTTTTAAAATCTTTTCCGGAGAAACGGAAAAGATTTCCGCTTGAAATGCTTTTTCTAGCAATACCGTATTGATGTTTGAATATCCGGCACTCCCCAGCATATTCAAAATTGCGTCCTGGGTTTTTCCGCTCCATTTTTCAAAAACGCGAACCGCCTTCGCATTTAATCCTCCCAGCTCATCCAGTTTCTGAATCTGCCACTCCATGGTTCCGCCGATGGTATCGTACACATCAAACTGTTTTGCTATTTCTAAGAGAAGATCCAGTTCAATTTCGCGATAGATTTTCAATACAGGCTCGATTAGACTGTCCAGTGCTTCTCTCATTCTTCAAGACCTTCCGGTTCCGGCTCTTTTTCCGGCGGCGAACGCTTATCCATCTGTGCCTTGAAATCCACTGCCTGCGCCTCTGTCAAGTGGTAAACCCGCATATAATACTCAATATTATCAATCAATCCAGCATTCAGTTCAAGCAGTGCCTGCCGTTTGATCTCGCCTGAATCTTCAATAATTGAGTCGTCAAAATCAACCGTGATTTCCGTATCAGGTTTTATCCGTCTGTCTCCTCCGAAGCTCCGCTCCACATGCAAAAGACCACGGCACATATTTACAATTGTCTCATATAGCAACGTTTCATGCTTTTTCAGCGTCCGGAACATTTCGCTGTTTTCGCTAATAATCTGTGTCGCTGTAGAAACATTTCCAGATTCCCACCGAAAACCTGCCCCGCCAAAACCGACCGCCTGAGATAAGCAAGAAAGTTGCGTTTGTAAGGCAGCGTCATGGGCCTCCACACGCAATTCCGGGTTACTTTCTTTTATAGGTTCTTTTGTGTCATCATCGGTATATACAGAATAAAATACTTCGTCATTTGGATCAAAGGCCATTGTTTCCGTATTGGAAACAGGATCAATTACCGAACGAAGGACACCTTCATTGACAAATGTTCGTTTTTTGCCTAATATAAACTCCTTGTAATAGGAATCGTATACCGCGTCAATTGCTTTTAGAATATCTGTCGCGCCGCTGAAAACACTTTGCCCAAAAGGAGAGTCAAAACAGCTTCTGTTTGCGATATTGGGCCGAACCGCCTGAAACAACGGCGTTTTTATTCCGGTTTCCCACTTTGGAAGGATTCCGTGTGCTTTGTAAAAATCTTCGCCGACCTCTCTTAACTCGCTATTTTCCTGCTTTTGCAACAAGACATTATCTACAATATAGGTTTCATCTCTTCCCAGCAAATGCGTTTCAAGATATATATACTGAATTCCGTCTATCACTTTTCTGGAAGAAAACGCGGCCTCCGTCAGCCGTCCGCTGTCATAGGTAATTGGATACATATAGTCCTGTGAAACATACTTTTGACAGGTTTTCCGCCCGTCCCAATATTGAATAAAAAATCCTCCGCCAAGAGCGAAGGAATATTCAATCAGGTTATTGCCGCGCACAAAGAAATTCACACTTTGAAGCAATTCGTGCAAGCGTTTTTGGGTATAGGCATCCCCTGCGTTAATCTCGACCTTTTCGTTTAGAAGCAAATCCGCCCAGCGCTGACAAACTCTGGCTGCCATGCGCAACGTCTTACGCTCCGCGTTGATTGTCCTTTTGCCGGTGTAGATCTTATAGTCGTGGAATTTGTCTACATGTCCGCGATACCAGGAGCGCCATATTTCAATTTCATTTTCTGTTGTATCCGCAAGAACCTTTACCTGTTTTGTTTCCAGAAATTCAATAATTTTTTTATCCATAGTTCTCTCCATATTCTGTCATGTCCAGCATTATTTTCATATAAGATTCACTGCTGTATTCCTGGGCGTCCAGATTATCAATATTAGTACTTCCGTCATCCAGACGCACATCTTCTTTGTCTGGATCCCAAAGCGCTTCTTCAAACGCTTTTATGGTTTCTGTACAATCCGATAAAATCATATGTCGGCGCTGTGCATGCATTGCACAGTAAAACCGAATCCGATCAATAATCTCACCTTTTGCCGCATTCCGCACATAAATTGAAAGATGATTCACCCTTGCAGCATTCCGGAATCCGCGAATCAAAACCTGTTCCGCACTATCACAATAAACCACAGATAGCATTGGATATTCCTTTTTACACTCTTGAACAAATCGAACAAATCTGCCTTCCAGCTCCGTGGGATCAATTTCTTCCCGGATTCGAAGCTCTTTCAATGTAATGATTTCCCGATAACCGCGGGTGAATCCTGTCAAAACAAATGCGTGACTGGATTT
>CALXAO010000177.1 GCA_944386295.1 uncultured Clostridia bacterium
TCATTGGCATCTGTGACCTTTTTCTTCATCTGAGCCGGATGGCTTATGAGAAAAACCACCCCAGAAAGCTGAAAGAAGATCAGAATCTTTATGAAAATATTATTCAGTATATAGATACCCAGTTGGACCAAGATCTATCTCTGGAACGTCTGGCTGGGAAATTTTATGCCAGTAAATATCATATTTCCCATATTTTTAAAGAAAATACAGGGATCTCCATCCATCAATATATTATGAAGAAGCGGTTGGCGGCCTGCCAGGACGCTATACTCAGCAATATCAGTATCACCAAGGCTTACCTGATGTTCGGATTTAAGGATTATTCCAGTTTTTACCGGGCTTTCAAAAAGGAGTACGGGATTTCCCCAAAAGAATTCAGGGATATGAAGATCCAGCCGGAGGAGAGAAAAAAACATACCCCCTGAAATTATAATTTACGTCGAATTAACATGTATTATAAGGATTATTGACGCTTTTTCGGTTGCGAGGCAATGAGATATGCTGTATAATTACCTAGAATGACCAGAATAGTTATTTTAAGGAAATTTTTCTAGATTACATAGTACTTAAAAATGATTATATCTGAGTTATTTGAGATATAAGACTGCAATTGAAAAAGAAAGAGATGTGAAATTTATGTATCGCAAACCATTGGGGGGGTGGCTAAAACATTGGGACTTCATGCTATTGGATTTACTGTTTTTACAAATATCATATGTTTTTGCCTACATTTTTAGAAATGGTTTAAAAAATCCGTATGAAATACAAATATATTTAAATATTGCTATTGTTATCTGCCTGATTGATATCTGCATCGTATTTTTCTCTGAAAGTTACAGTGGAATTATGAGGCGAGGCTATTTACAAGAATTTAAAGCTGTATTTAAACATGTTTGTGCTATAAGTGTAGTGGAAGCAGTTTATTTATTTTTAAACAAAAATGGAGAAGAATTTTCAAGGATTTCATTTTTAACCTTTGCCATTATCTCCATTATATTACTTTATTTGGAAAGAGTTTTATGGAAGAAATATCTCTTTAGACATAAAACTGTTACATATAAGAAAAAAGCACTGTTAATCTTGACCACTTCTGATAAAGCAAAGAGTGTTGTAGAGAGGCTGAAAACAGATTATTTTCAACAATTGATAATTATAGGAATTGTCTTGATTGATAGAGATGATTTAGCGGGAGAGCAAATAGGCGATGCCCAAGTAGTATGTAGAAAAGATGAAATTTTGGACTATGTAAGAACAAAATGGGTTGATGGAGTATTTATTGATATCGAGAAAGATGCAGCAGTGTCGGAACACTTGAAAAATACGCTTTTGAGCATGGGAGTTGCTATTCATGTAGCTGTTGCAAAAATGGAAAAGGGAATAGATGATCAAATGCTTGATAGCATGGGAGATTACGTTGTCTTATCGACTGTTATTAAGGCTGCTCCTGCTAGAGAACTATTTTTAAAAAGGTTTATGGATATAGTAGGTGGTATTGCTGGATTGCTATTAACGGCGTTTCTTACTGTTATTATTGGACCTGCTATTTATATATCATCACCAGGCCCTATTTTTTTTTCACAAATTCGAGTGGGGAAAAATGGAAGACGATTTAAAATTTACAAGTTCCGAAGCATGTATTTAGATGCTGAAGAAAAAAAAGAGTCATTACAAGAGAAGAATAAAATGAAGGGCTTGATGTTCAAAGTAGACGCCGATCCGAGAATTATAGGAAGCGGCCCAGATGGGAAAAAACATGGAATAGGATGGTTGATAAGAAAAACATCTATAGATGAATTTCCTCAATTTTTGAATGTTTTGAAAGGGGATATGAGCTTGGTAGGAACTCGACCGCCTACAGTGGATGAATGGAATCAATATGAATATCATCATAGAGTAAGAATGGCTATTAAGCCAGGACTTACAGGCCTTTGGCAGGTCAGTGGCAGAAGCAATATCACAGATTTTGAAGAGGTAGTCAAACTGGACTTAAATTATATTCAGAATTGGAGTCTGGAACTAGATATTAAAATACTACTTAAAACCATAGGAGTAGTATTAATAGGAAGAGGATCTGAATAACTATTTTAGGAAAGGACGGATTATGAAAAAGGCACTAATTATTGTATTTGTAATATTGTCAGTAGGATTAGCTATGGCATTAGGAATGGCATGGATGCAAGAGGATAGAGAAGCTCCTCAGATTATTTTTAATCAAAATACCGAGGCTGTTCGGATGGGAGCCGATGAAGATACATTGCTTCGAGGAGTGACAGCATATGACGACCAAGAGGGGGATGTATCAGATAGCTTGAAAATTGAATCCATTTATGAAGATTCGGTAGCTCATAGTGTTACAGTCACTTATGTAGCTAAAGATACAAATAATAATGTAGCTAAAGTCCAAAAGGTATATACCCTTATCCAAGAAGACGACAGCGAGGAAACAGACGCTTCCAATGATAGTAATGAATCTATTGTGGGAGGAGCTTTTTCTACGGACGAAACTTTGGAAAATTGATGATATAAATAAAATGGATGATTAACAATTACAAAATGATTATTTTTGATATTATAGGCAGCTTTTTTAATAAGTAAATTAATATAGCACATAAACAAAGTAGCAAAAATGAACATATAAGGTTTATAAATATATTATCGGTATAGCCCAAAAAGGACAGTAAACTCCGCGCAAAATCAGACAGAATACTTTGTAGTAGATAGATACCTAAGGTGTTTTTTGAAATAAACTGGATGAAAGTTCCAATAATATTTGCCGGAGCATGATAGGAAAGACTGCAGAAAAAAAGGCAGATTGTACCTATAAAAGTAAAGAGTGTATCAAAACCACCCCATACTGTATCAAAATAGGTCCCGGAATATAAACTGCAGAAGACACCGTAGGAGGTTAATAGTAAAATGCTTATTAAAAATATGGAGAGCGATATGCAAAATTTAGCTTTAGTTTGTTTGAACTTTTCTAAAGGGAGACAAAAAGCACCTAGTAGAAAATAAATAAAAGTAAATCCATAAATACCGCGAAATGGATTAAACTGATTAAAAAAATTCACATCTGAATTTGTAAAGGGAATATTTAGAATTACTTCGGCTATTCTTAAGAGCAGCAGTAATGTGCTGTTCCCAAAAATGAGACAAAAAGCGATAACAAAGAAAAAGAATAAGTATCCTTTTTTAAAATCATAGGCGACTTTAAAAATAGGAAAAAACAAATATAGTATAAAAAGAGACATGAGAAACCAAAGTTGGTTACTCCAACCTGCATCAAAAGACCACATATGATGTAAAAGATCTTTAAAAGCTGTTTCATGATAAAGAAAAGTGCCCTTTATAAAAACATTAAAAAAATCCCAAATAATCACTATAATAATGAGATGCATGATTTTTTTTAAATGTTTTTTCAAAAGAAAAGGCTTATTAAATAATAGCCTTCCATTTATAAGAAAGAATGTAGGAATTGATACAGAAAGACATGATATAGAGAAGTAGGCCAAATAAGCAGAAAGCTTATGAGACTGAAGGTTTATTGATACTGTAAGACAATGAAAAAAAATAACAGAAAAAATAGAAAGAAACTTTAACAGATCTAGATGATCAAGACGTTTATGTATTGTTGATGAACTCATGATATTCTCTCCTAAAAAAATTAATGTATGGGTTTATTTTAAAATAATTCTTAGTTTTAGGCAAGCAAAAAATAGAAAGAGGAAAATCAATGATAGGTTTATATGATATACATTGTCACATACTTCCAGGCTTAGATGACGGTGCACGTACTACAGAAGAATCTATAGATTTATTAAAAATGGAATATAGACAAGGAGTGCGCCATATCATTTTTACACCACATTTCAGACAAGGAATGTTTGAAGCTACAAAGGAGGATATTGAAAGGGCGTTTCTTAATGCTAAAAAAAATGCAGAGAAAATAGCCGGTGATTTAAATGTGTATTTAGGATGCGAATTTTATGTGGATAGTCATATTATAGAAAATTTAGAAAATCGGAAAAAATTTTTTTTAGCGAACTCTAATTATGCTCTAATAGAATTTAGAATTGATGTTTCCGAAGATGAGGTTAGAAATGTGGTATGTAATATGCTAAGTTACAACTGGATTCCAGTACTCGCTCATGTAGAACGGTACAATTGTATACGAAAAAATATGTCTTTTTTGATAGATTTATCTGAATTAGGTGCGAAAATTTCTGTAAATGCAGGAAGCATAATGGGGAAAAATGGGATAATAGTAAAAAAATTTTGTAATAAACTTATCAAAAATCGGTTGCTAGATCTAATTGGATCAGATGCTCATGGACAAAAAACTAGAAAACCCAATTTGGATTTATGCGCCTCCTATTTAGAAAAAAAGTATGGAGTATTTTATACCAAAAAATTGATGATAAAAAATCCCCAAATAATTACGGAAGGAAGATTAAATAGTAATGAAGAAAAATGAAAAAATCGAGATGGATATGAAAAAGCTATTGGGTGAAGTATGGAATAATATGGCGGTTATTGTTTTGTTTGGTGTAACGGTGGCTTTAGCCGCTATGCTTATTACACAACTCTTTTTGCCGAAAAACTATGAGTCAACGACTAAAATGTATGTTTTAGCAAAACAAGAAAGCGGAGTTGTAACAAATGGCGATATGGAAGCTAGTACAGCACTTACAAGAGATTATCAAGAATTGATTAGGAGCAGAACGGTTATTGAGCAAGTGATAGCGGAAAAAAATCTAAATATAGAATACGAAGACTTTCTTGATAAATTATTAATACTGACGCCGACCGATACGCGAGTGATTTATATAACTGTTTCTGATGAGGATCCTTACAGAGCAGCTGAAATTGCAGATGCTGTACGAACTGCAGCAGCGGAACATATTCAACAAGTGATGAATACAGAATCCGTAAATACAGTCGAAATGGCAAACATTCCTTCAGTACCAGAAGGGCCTAGTACAATGAAAAACGGTGCATTAGCAGGCGTTTTAGGGATTATTTTTGCATTAGCGATAGTATTCTTACATAGTATGATGGATGACACAATTAAAAATCAATCTGATGTAGAAAAATATTTAGAATTAAGCATTTTAGGGAATATTCCATTGAGCAAAAATGTTAAAAATAAAAGGAAAGTAAGAAGATAAGTTGCAAAAATGAACAGGAGATAATGATGAAAGTAAAATTAGCTTTGAAGAAATTAGATTATTATAGTAATGAGGCATACAATACTCTTCGAACAAATATTCAATTTTGTGGAGGAGATAAAAGGGTGATAGAGTTTACAAGTTGTATGCCTAATGAAGGAAAAAGTAGCGTCACTTTAAATCTTGCTGTTTCAATGGCTGAGAGCGGGAAAAGTGTTTTGTTGATTGATGCAGATTTGAGAAAGTCTGTTTTAAAGGCTAGAGTTCGTTTACAAGAACGGGTAGATGGACTGACACATTATCTTACTGGCCAGGCATCAGTTGAGGAGATCATATGTACGACGGATATCCCTCAGTTACATATGATTTTTGCGGGACCGGTACCGCCTAATCCATCAGAATTGCTGAATAGTAGTCTTTTTGAGGAATTGATCAGTGAACAGAGAAAAAAATATGAATACATTATTATAGACACCCCTCCTCTGGGAAGTGTAATCGACAGTGCAATTATAGCAAGAGTATGTGATGGGACAATCATGGTAGTAGAGACTGATGCTGTAAGTTATAAGTTGGCTCAGGAAGTCAAAGAACAGATGATAAAAACTGGCTGTCCGATCTTAGGGGTAGTATTAAATAAGGTGGATATATCCAAACGCTCTTATTATGGTAAATACAAGAAGTACAGAAAATACAAAGAATATAAGAATAGGGGATAAAAATGAATATTTTATTAGTTAATAAGTTTTTATATCCTCGTGGCGGTGCTGAGTCTTATGTTTTGAAACTTGGAAAATATTTTGAATCTCAGGGCCATAACGTCAGTTACTTCGGTATGTATGATGAAAAAAATATTGTTGGAAATAAATTAGACATATATACTAGTAATTTGGATTTTCACAGTACTGATATACGAAGATTTTTCTATCCTTTCAAAATTGTTTATTCTTGGGAAGCATATAGAAAGTTTAATCAGCTATTAGATTTTTTCCATCCTGATATTATTCATTTAAATAATATTAATTTTCAAATTACTCCATCTATTATTGATGCAGCTTGGAAAAGAGGTATACCAATTTTACAGACGGTTCATGATTCACAAATGATTTGTCCAGGACATCTTCTATATAATAGGAAGAAAGGAGAGGTTTGTGAAAAATGTGTATACGGAAGTAAATGGAATTGTGTTAAAGCAAAATGTATACATGGTTCTTTTTTTAAAAGCCTTATTGGAACGATAGAAGGGATTTTTTATGACAAGAAAAATACTTATGACAAAGTAAAATTGTATATTTGTCCCAGTAGATTTATAGAGTCTATTTTGCTTACAAGAAAACGATATGCAGGAAAAACAAAAGTATTATGTAATTTTATAGAGTCTTTTGAAGAAAAAAAATATACCAAAAAGGACTATATTTTATATTTTGGAAGGCTTTCGGAAGAAAAAGGAATACATATGTTTCTGGAATTATGTAAAAAATTTCCTAATAAGAAATTTAAAATCGCAGGCCAAGGACCGTTGGAAGAAAAATGTAAACAGATATCCAATGCCCAATATTTAGGTCTCTTGACAGGTGATAAATTAAATAGAACTATAGCAGAGGCGGAATTGGTTGTCTATCCGTCAATTTGTTATGAAAATTGTCCTTTATCAGTATTGGAAGCTATATCATTAGGGACACCTGTTTTGGCGAGCGGAAGAGGTGGCATACGGGAATTAATAGACAATGGGAAAAGTGGAATTTTAGTAGATGAACCGTTTACAATGGATAATCTGTTAAAAGAAGCAGAAAAATTAGTAAATAATAAAGTTCTTCTGAAAGAAATGAGTCAATACTGCGTTAGGGTAAAGAAGGACTTTTTAGTATTAGAACAATATGGAAAGGAATTAGAGAAAATTTATAGGAGCTTTCTCTAGATGAAATTCTATGAGGGTTGCAATGATTGGGCATAAACAAATTCCTTCTAGGAGTGGAGGAGTAGAGATTGTTGTGGAAAAATTGTCTGAACAACTAGTACAGAAAGGTATCAGCGTTGATGTATACAATCGGAGAAAAAAAGGAATTGAAAAAATAGATCAATATAAAGGAATTACAATGTATTACTCCTTTACGATTTCTAAGAGAAATTTGGATGCGATTATTTCCGCCTTTTTTTCTACAGCTAAAGTTATTTTCCGTCCTTATGATATCCTACATTATCATGCTGTAGGATCATGTTTAATGTTATGGCTTCCGAGACTATTTCACAAAAGAATCGTAGTAACTATACATGGACTGGACTGGAAGCGGGCAAAATGGGGAAATTTTGCATCTAAAATGCTCCTTTTAGGAGAAAAATTTGCTGTCAAATATGCGGATCAGATAATTGTTCTTTCGGAACAAATGAAGGCATATTTTAAGAAAAATTATGGCAGAGATACTATATATATTCCTAATGGAATTGAACAAATGCCTGCAGAAAAAGCAGATATTATCCAGAAAAAGTTTGGATTAGAAAAAGAAAGCTATATCTTGTTTCTTGCAAGAATTGTGCCTGAAAAAGGATTACATTATTTAATAGAGGCATATAAAAGGATAAAAACAGAAAATAAACTAGTGATAGCAGGGGATTGTAGCTATGCAGAAGATTATGGAAAATGGGTAAAAAAACTTTGCAAAAATTGTGAAAATATTATTTTTACAGGATTTGTAGATGGCAAGATACTACGGGAACTTTATAGTAATGCAACGATTTATGTACTCCCAAGTGAAGTAGAGGGAATGCCATTAAGTCTCCTTGAAGCAATGAGCTATGGAAAATGTTGTTTGGTTAGTGATATTCCTGAAAATACTAGTGTGGCTGAGGGATTTGCAGAGAGTTTTAGAGCCTCTGACATAGAAGACTTAACACAGAAATTAGAAAAACTACTTTGTGATTCAGAAAAAAGAAAAAAATTAGGCACAGAAGCACAAAAATATGTATTGAATAAATATGACTGGTCTGATATTGCAGAAAGAACATTAAATGTATATGAAAGTAAGTAAAAATTTAATTATAACTGATACAAAACCTGGAAATGAGTGGGATTTTGATAAAGTCCTTAGTAAATTAACTGGGGAAAGATGGACTACGGTGCATGGAGGACTGCAGTATAAATTATTAAAACGTAAAGAAAGAATTAAAAGATACATTAATTTCTTTCGTTTTCCACTTGAAATATTCATACAAAGAAAAAAAATAAAAAATTTAATTGCATGGCAGCAATATTATGGTCTTGTATATGCTTTATACTGTATGATTTTCCATGTGAAAAAATGTAATTACTGCATGGTAATGACTTTTATTTACAACGAAAGAAAAGGTATATTTGGAGCTTTTCAATATGCAATAGTAAAGAAAATAGTAAATAGCATATATCTGGATTGTATTATTGTGTATTCTAAATACGAAAAAGAATATTATGAAAGACTTTTTCAAGTATCTGCTGGGAAAATTTTTTACTGCAGGCTTGGGCTTGAGGATTTAACGAAAGGAATTCCAAAAGCGAAACAGGAAGGATATATTCTATCGGCGGGGAGAAGCAATCGAGATTACGCCTTCCTCTTTAATACCTTGAAAGGAGAAAAATATAAACTAAAAGTTGTTTGCGATTGTATAGAAGAGGAAACTGAAGACAATATCACAGTTTATAAAAATACCTACTATGAGGATTTTTTTAAACTACTAGCAAATTGTTTTTGCGTAGTTATTACACTAAAAAATAGCAATATATCCTCAGGGCAACTAGTGATTTTACAGGCTAAACAGTTTGGAAAACCTGTAATTATTACAGAATCTTTGGCTATTACGGATTATATTGTAGACGGGGTAGATGGCTTCATCATAAAGAAACAAAAAAAAGAATTACTTAATAAAATCCAGCTTTTGTTAGATGATCATCAATTATATAAGAGGATGTGTCATGCTTCAAGAAAAAGTTATGAAGATAAATTTTCAATGAATGCTTTAGGAAAGCAAATTGTAAAGTATTTAAAAGAGACAGGCGGGAAAGAGCATGAAAGATAAAAATAGAAATATTAGAGTCATATTATTTGTAGGTGGGGTTATGGCTGTTCTATTAATGCTTGTATTGGGGATACGAGAAGATTTTTTGATGTTAGAAGCGGTAATGCTGGGAGGAACAGGCATAATTTTGCTTCTTTTAAAAAAACCTGCATGGATTATTTATTTACAGATATTATATTGCTGTGTTAATAAATTTTTGATTTCTCAGTTTTCTATGCCAAGTGCTATTAATTATATTACAGATGCTTTAATGATTCTCAGCTTCCTTTTGGCAATTAAGATATTTTGTCAGAAATTTGAGCCTTATTATTTTTCAGCACCAATATTCATTGCTGTTTTTTTCTTCGTTTGTGGGACTTTATCCGCACTATTCCAGCAGGTGGACTTTCTTTTGCTGGTTTGGTCTTATAGGAATCTGATGAGATTTTATATATTCTTTTTCTCTTGCGTTGTGTTACTTGATTTTAGAGATGTGCAAAACATGATGCGATTATTTGCTTGGGTTTTTCATGCAAATATTTTGTCAGTTACTTTTCAGTTTTGGATACAAGGATATAGCCAGGATAACTTAGGCGGTCTTTTTGGGACGCAAATGGGATGCAACGGATATATGAATACTTTTCTTTGTATTTATCTTTCCTATGTATGCATTATGTACATGTCAAAAAAAATTTCTTTTAAATATTTTTTGTATGTTTCAGCAGGGAGCCTTTATATAGCGGCGTTAAGCGAATTAAAATTTCTTTTTGTTGAATATATTGTCATTTTGATAGTAAGTGCTATATTATCAAGATTTTCTGTGCGTGTTGTCCTAATGGCCGTGGGAGCGTGCATCGGATTATATGCAGGCATTCAACTTTTTGAACAGTTTTTTCCAGGATGGGAATTTTCGATTGACCAAGTTATTGAATATGCGGGACAAGGAGGATACAGTACAGAAAATGATTTAAATCGCTTAACTGCTATTCAAAGAATTAGTAGTGAATTTCTTCACGGAATTGTTAACCAACTTTTTGGTTTTGGATTGGGAAGTTGTGAAACATCTTCATTTTTTAATAGTAGCTTTTTTGTGCAGTATGGAGAGACGCTTCACTATACATATTTATTACATGCTTTTTTATTTTTGGAAACAGGATTTGTAGGTTTGTTTTTATATTTAGGATTTTATATCTGTATTTCTATTAAGGCAGTACAATTTAGAAAATATGTAGATTTTGATATGAAACCATATTGTGAGGCTGCTGCGATTGCTTCATTAACATGTATTTTACAGTCTGTATATAATAACGCCTTACGAGTAGAAAATAGTGGATATCTTGCTTATTTGATATTAGCGATACCTTTTATTTGCATGAAAGATAAGGAGAGGTTAGAAGATGCGATTGAAAAAGATGATAAAAGTAAGTGTAATCGTACCTGTATACAACACGGAGAAATATCTTGATCGATGTATTACAAGCCTGGTGGAACAGACATTAAAAGATATAGAAATTATATTGGTAGATGATGGATCCAAACAGAAGTGTAGAGAAAAATGTGATGCTTGGGTACATAAAGATGAAAGAATATGTGTAATACATAAAAAAAATGAAGGGTTAGGATATGCTAGAAACACAGGAATTGAAGCCGCGCATGGCAGATACGTTTCTTTTGTTGATTCAGATGATTTTATAGCGCCAGAAATGCTTCAAAAGTTATATGAAAGAGCTGAAGACACACAAGCAGAAATTGTAATTGGCGGATATTATAAAAAGTATGATAATGGTCAGGAAGAAAGGTTTATTAGTGAAGGAATCCCAGAGCGAATTATAGGCCCTGGAGTAAAAAAAATCCTACTGGCAAATATGTTGGGATCGCCACCTGACTACTATTCAGATGATTATATTGGTATGTCGGTTTGGAAAAATCTTTATACTAGAAAAATATTAAAAAATAAGGATGTAAGATTTCCCTCTGAGCGCGAGTATATATCTGAAGATATTATATTTCATATACGATATATGAAATATGTGAATCATGGGGAAGTAATACATGAACCCTTATACTATTATTGTCAGAATGATAATAGTCTTTCTAGATCCTATAGACCGGATAGATTTCAAAAAGTTGTTAAATTGTACGTATACGAAAAACAAATTCTTCAGGATATGGATGCATTTGACTCGGGAAGGTTACAAATGCAAAGAACTTTTATCGCAAATGTCAGAACCTGCATCATGATGGAGGCTAATAAGGGAAAATCTTCAGCCTGTAAAAAGGAAGCAAAACTAAAAATTTACAGATTCTGTAAAGATAAAAATGTAAGTCAGGTTCTTCGAGAATTTCCATGGATTAAACTTCCAATGAAACAGAGAATCTTTTCTTTATTTATGTTTATAAAAGCTAAAGAGATACTGTATATTCTGGCTAATTTACAGAATTATTACAAGGAAAGAAGAAAAAATGCTTGATACTAAAAGAAAATTAAAAGAATGCCTTAAGAAAGAAAGAAATTATTATATTACAAGTAAAAGTTTTCGTACACAATTAGTAGAATGGATATCTCAGGATCCATGTGTAAGAATATGGAAATATCAAAAAGCTTTACGGTATACCGAATATTTTTATCACCAAAAGGGTTTAAAAAAACTACTTTTCTATCCATTAATGAGAAGAAAAAAAAATAAGCTTGGATTAAGGATAGGAATAGAAATCACAGAAGACTCCTTTGACGAAGGATTAATTATTTATCATACAGGAAATATTGTTGTTAATGGATATTCCAGGATCGGAAAAGATTGTAGACTTCATGGTACAAATTGTATAGGAAATAATGGAATTACAAATGAAACTCCACGAATTGGTGATAGAGTGGATATCGGCGTTGGAGCAAAAGTTATCGGAGGAATAACGATAGCAGATGACATTACCATAGGTGCTGGAGCGGTTGTAAATCATTCTTTTTTTGAACCTGGCATTACAATAGCGGGTATTCCTGCTAAACGTGTAGAAAGCAAAAAACATAAGGGTGAATAAAACTAATGAAAAATGGAATACAACTTTCAATTATTATTCCTGTTTTTAATGTGGAAAAATATCTTGAGGAGTGCATTAATAGTGTATTGCAACAGACATTTTCAAATTTTGAAATAATTTTGGTAGATGATGGTTCAACAGATAGCAGTGGGAATATCTGTGATCTATATTCTCAGAAGGATAGAAGGATTCAGGTAATACATAAAGAAAACGGAGGGTTATCTTCGGCAAGAAATGCTGGCCTCCGGATTGCAAAAGGAAAATATGTTGGTTTTATAGACTCCGATGATTGGATTAGTGAAACAATGTATCAGCATTTATATGAAGAGGCGGAAAAAGCAGCAGCCGATATCGCTTCATGTAGGTATCAAGAAGTTGATCGACGGCCAAAACTTGATAAAAATATATATCATAAAACAGAAATTCTTGAAAAGCAGGAAGTATTAAAAGCATTTTTTCTGAGAAAAATTTCGGAAAGCGTATGTGATAAAATTTTTAGAAAAGAATTATGGGAAGAAATAAGATTTCCAGAAGGTGAAATTAATGAGGATACAATTACACTTTTTTACATTTTATTAAAAAGTCATAAACTGATATATTTTGATTCACCGGAATATTATTATAGAAAGCGCCAAGGAAGTATTACAAAATCCGGATATTCAAAACGATTTTTGGCAGTGGACAAACACTTAGAAAAAATGGAAAAAACGATTTCTGAGGAACTTCCGGAAATGAAAAAATATTTAAACTATTTTTTGAGTGTACACTATTATTGTCTTCTTATATCAATATTAAGAAGTGGCGAGAATAAAATATTTAAAAGTGATTATCAATATTTTCGAAAGAAATTCGTAAAGGTCTTTAAAATGTTTGTTAAATGGGGTACAGGGAAAAAAAAGGATATAATTTTAGCTATTTGTCTATGCTGTCCAGGCTCATATTTTATGAGATATATTGTGAGGAAATAAATATGGAAAAAGTCACTATTATTATTCCAGCATATAACGCACAAAACACAATAAAAAGAAGTGTATTGAGCGCCTGCAATCAAACATATAAAAATATTGAAATTTTAATTATCAACGACGGATCTCAAGATAAAACATTTGAAATTTGCAAAGATTTAGAAAAGAAGGACATAAGAATTTCAATAAGACATATACCAAATCAGGGGGTAAGTGCAGCAAGAAATGTAGGAATATCTGAAGCAACAGGTAAGTTTCTCACTTTTTTGGACGCAGATGATTATTTGGAACCAGATGGAATAGAAATAATGATGCAATATGCGGACAATACAGAGCTGATAATAGGAAACTATCTTACAGTTGATATCGCTAATAATTGTAGAATATATCGCCATAAGCAATATTTTAAAGGAAACAGTCATATTGGAACTAAAGAAGAACTTCCAGAGCTATGTAACAGTAGAAATTTTCATTGTGTATGGGGGAAAATATATAGGACAGATATTATTTTTAATAATCATTTATTTTTCGATATACATAGGGATTATGGCGAGGATATAAAGTTTAATATGGATTATTTTCAATATGTAGAACGATTTGCAATTCTACATAAGGAAGTATATCAGTATTGCTATTTATTTGGAAAAGGACTGGGAACTCGTTTTATTAATAATGAATGGGAGATTCAGAAAGAGCTTTGCTCTCTACTGCAATATAAGTCTAAGCATATATACCAACTAAGTGAAGAAGGACAGGATAAACTAAATCATTTTTATTATTCACAGGGAATAGCTGTTATTCACAGAATAGCTCATGAAAAAGAAATGAGTATTTTTGAAAAAAAATATAATATATCAAAAGTGACCCGATCGACTATTTTTCAGGATATTTTAAATCGCGAAGTGAAATCAGGAAGGGTAAGTTATGTAGATAAAATTCTTCTGAAAAATGGTCTTTTATATGTGATAATTCATGATTTCTATACAAAATTAAAATATTAAAAATGAGAGAAGACTATGGAAGAAATTTTAATTAGTATTATTATACCAGTATATAATGGTGAAAAATATTTAAATCAATGTATGAAATCTATTTTAGGACAGAGTGTGAAAAACTATGAAGTCATTATAGTTGATGATGGCTCTCAGGATGATTTCTATAAAAAATGTAAAGAATTTATAAAAGGGAAAAAACGCTTTAAACTTATTCATCAAAAAAATCAGGGTGTAAGTGTAGCAAGAAATCTGGCAATTTCTATTGCAAAAGGAAAATGGATATATTTTTTAGATATTGATGATGAATTGGAAGAAAATGCTTTAGAATATATGGAGCAATATTCCAAAGATAAAATTGATTGGTTGATTATGAATTACTGTAAACATGTAGTAGGAGGAGAGAAAAAGACATGTAGGTTGCTTTCAGATGGCATTAAAGGTATACACATAGGAAAGGAAGAGTTTCCGAGACTTTTGAATGAGGAACTGTTTATGTATCCTTGTGCAAAACTTTATCGAAGGGATATTATTCAGAAAAATCAATTAACGTTTCCTGTTGGCATTAAATATGGAGAAGACATCCGTTTCAATTTGGAATACTTTAAGTATGTAAATATTTATAAGGTATGCCAAGAGCCAGTTATGACGTACCATATTAGACAAGGAGAAGGTGCAGGGAGCGCTTATTATGAACATTCTTTTGAAATGCAGATGGATATTGATAAAGAAATTATAGAGACGGAATGCAAATTTTATCATATCAGTGGTGAGGCCAAACAAGAGCTAAATCATTATTTTTTTAGACAAGGAATAAATACAGCAGCAGCTTATTTGATAATTTGGAAAAAGTTATCTTTTCGTTATCGTTGTCGTCAGATAAGAGAAGTTTTAAGTGATGAGCGATTTATAACCTTTTTGGAAAAAGAGAAACAATTTGGTAAGATAAAAAAAATTGATTATTTGTTGCTTCGAAAAAAGAAGTTTATAACATATTATTTTATTCACTACATGTATACAAAATTGAAAATATTATTGAGAAAGAAGAACGGATATTGAAAGTAGGAATTATTACTATCACAAATGGAGAAAATTATGGAAATCGACTGCAGAATTATGCTGTTCAGGAAGCGCTAAAGGATAGTGGAATAGAAGCAGAAACGATACACAAAATAACAAATGTATTTGATGCAGAAAACCATAACTATATTCGAAAACTTAAATTAAAAAAAATATTACATTATCATTTGACAGTAGAGGAAAGACGAAGGTTAAATTTTTATAGGTTTACAAAACGATATATAAAAAAGGCACCTTTTGTCATTGATAACGCTATACCACAAGGCTTAGAAAATGCTTACGATTATTTTATTGCAGGAAGCGATCAAGTTTGGAATCCTTATTTAGATTATTGCACACCTGCTAATTTTTTAACTTTTACGAAATCTTATAAAAAAATTGCTTTTGCACCAAGCATCGCTGTTACAGAAATACCGGAGGATTTAAAAGACAATTTTAGAAAATGGATAGGTGATTTTCGCCTTCTTTCGGTGAGGGAAGAATCCGGAGCCAAGATAATTGAAAAACTATGCGGCAGAGCAGCAGAAGTCCTGTTTGACCCGACGCTGTATCTTTCGGCAGACAGATGGAGAAAAATTGAAAGAAAGCCTGATTTTAGTCCTAGTCCTAAAAAATATTTATTACAGTACTTTTTAGGAAAATGCAGTAAAGAATATAAAAAAATTATAGAAGGATACGCTTCAAAAAATCATTTGGAAATAGTTCAACTCCAAACGAAGGAACATTATGATATTGCTCCGGATGAGTTCCTCTATTTAATTGATCATGCTGCCCTAGTTTGTACAGACTCTTTTCATGGCACCGTATTTTCAATAATATTTAAAACTAATTTTGTAGTATTTTATAGAATGGAAAACTTTGCTGATATGGGATCAAGAATTGATACACTTTTAAAAAAATTTAGTATGGAGAATCGATATCAGACAGAGATAAATGATGATGATTTAATGAGTACTGACTTTTCCGGGACAGACACCGTTATAGAAAAGGAACGATTGAAGACGAAAAATTTTTTGTCTAAGATAGACAAAGGAGAAAGATATGCTTAAATCAGTTAATCAACTAAAAATGGGAACTTTATTAAGTTATGTTTCTATTGGAATCCAGAATATCATGGCTATGTTATATACTCCAGTTATGCTACGTCTTTTAGGACAAAACGAATATGGATTATATCAACTTAGCAATTCTACAGTTGCCTATCTTGGACTTTTAAGTTTTGGATTTGGAAGTTCTTATGTTAAATTTTATTATGGTTATAAAGTCAAAAATGATTTTGAAGGAATAAGAAAACTTAATAGTATCTTTTTGCTTGTATTTTGTGGAATATCAGTTCTATGTATGCTTGCTGGAACAGGAATGATTTTTTCTACAGACTTGATTTTTGGTGAAAGTTTGACTTTAGCTGAAATTAAAGAAGTAAGACTTTTGATGGCGGGCCTTATTTTGACTATGGCTTTGACATTTCCCAATATTATCTTTGATTGCTATATCACTGCACATGAAAGATATATTTTTCAGAGAATTTTGTTGATAATGGTTAATGTGTTGAATCCATTTATAGGTCTCCCTTTATTACTCATGGGATATCGTTCAATGTCTTTGGTTTTAGCGAATCTTATTTTATCAATTTTAAGAGTAAGTTTAAATATTTATTACTGTATAAAAAAACTAAATATGAAATTCCAATTTAAGGGAATGGAACTTAACGTATTAAAAAGTGTTGGGACATTTTCTTTCTATGTCTTTTTAAACGAAATAGTAAATCAAATTAACTGGAACATTGATAAACTTATTTTAGGGGCTATCCAAGGAGCCGGAGTAGTAGCTTTATATTCTGTAGGCAGCCAATTTAATCAATATTTTATAAATATGTCTACGGCTGTATCTAATGTTTTTATACCAAGAGTTAATAAAATGATTGCAGAAAAGCAGGGAGATGATAAACTAACGCATCTTTTTATAAAAATTGGTAGAATTCAATATATTATTTTAGCTGCTGTTTTAACCGGATATCTTTTATATGGAAAATTTTTTATTATGCATTGGGCAGGAGAAGAATATGAAGGTGCATATTTAATTGGTGCTGTAATCATGTTTCCGACAATAATTCCATTGATTCAGAATATTGGAATAGAAATCCAAAGAGCTAAAAATAAACATAAATTTCGTTCTATTACATATTTCCTTATAGCATTAATAAATTTAATTATAAGTATTCCTTTGGCAATGAAGTATGGTGCAGTGGGATCTGCAATAGGAACAGCTTTGGCAACGGTTGCAGGTAATATTATATTAATGAATTGGTATTATAACAAATTTATAGGCTTGGATATTTGGGCATTTTTTAGGAACATGATACGACCTACGGCAGCGCTTTTAATTGCGGCAATAGAAGGAAGTATTATAAAATATTTAATTCCAGTTAATTCATGGGGAAGATTTGTGGGGGAAGCAGTTCTTTTCTTGATGATTTATTTTATTTGTTTATGTTGGTTTGGGTTTCATGATGATGAAAGGGAACAAGTTGAAAGAATTAAAAATAAATTTAGGCGCAGAAAATAAAATAGGGATAAATAAAAAGTATCATTGTACAGGTTGCGGAGTATGTACAAATATTTGTCCGCAGAATTGCATTCAAATGGAGGCAGACAAAGAAGGTTTTTTATATCCATATATTGATAAAAATAAGTGCTTAGATTGCGGATTATGCAGGAAAATATGTCCTGAAAGTTATGATGATCAGAGCGATATAGAACGAGTTTATGGTATGTATTGCAAAAATTCTAAAGTTCGAAATCGTAGTTCATCAGGAGGTATTTTTCCTGTGTTAGCAGAAAGAACAATAAGAAATGGAGGAATTGTGTTTGGAGTAAAGATGAATAGAGAAAAAGCCGTCCATTGCTGGATTGATTCTATAGAAGATTTGCCCTTACTCCAAGGTTCTAAATACGTACAAAGTAATCCAGAAGAT
>CALXAO010000178.1 GCA_944386295.1 uncultured Clostridia bacterium
CAGGTCCACCTGTCCCGGGCTCCTTTTTCTTTGCGAATGTCAATCGTCATTTTCCCAAATGAACAGGTTTTTCACGAAAGTCTTTCAAATAGAAAGATGGTCTAACAATTGGTGGATTTGATTGACAGCCACTACATTTTATACTCCTAATAGGCAGAAACTCTATCTGTTAGGGGGTGGACAAGTGGACGCAGTCAAAGTAGGCGCACGCATCAAGGCGGCTCGGAAAGTTCGCCGACTGACCCAGGCGGAATTGGCCCAGGAGGTAGACATTACCCCAAAGTACCTCAGCAACATCGAATGTGGGGCTAAGGTGCCGAAGTTGGAGACATTCATCGAGATCGCAAATGCCCTTGAGGTAGATGCCAATACATTGCTGGTAGATGTACTGACAGTCTCCTCCGCAATTATCAGCACAGAGATCTCCGAGCAGCTTGCCGCGCTATCTTCCTATGAGCGACAGCGTATCAAGCGAGTTTTTGATGTGATGATAGAGGAGTCGAAAAATCGTTAACCCTAGTATCCATTCCCGTGCCACATTTATGTGGCGCGGGATTTTTTCATTTTCAGCAGATTTTGACACTTTTCATCATGCCCCATTATCATAATTCTACCTTGTAGAAAGACTTTCTTTCTGTTAATATGATAAAGAGGCCAACATATGAATCGAGTATTGATGTTTGAATAATAGGCAAGATGCAACTTCAAATCCCACTTGCTACATCCCTATTTGCTTTCAGACATTAGACTGTTTGACAGAGAGGGAATCAATCATCGTCAGTACGTTGTGTATAGCTTCGATACGTGATTTCCGCTTTCTTTCTGCCAACGCTTTTCGATATCGTTTTGTCCCCTTTACAGGTGGTATCTCTTCCCGTAGTGCAGTACGAAGGGGATGGAGCATGCGATAGTAATAGTGTCCCGTTATGTAGACCAGATATTCTTGGATAACGGGGTAGCTAATCCTCTGATCGTGATAAGAATTCAGCAGATCGTAGAATTGTTTTCCTGGGTGCAGTTCATTTTTGTGATAGAGTTTTGAACCATTGCGATTTTCATCGTAAATTATGCGCCACTCACTTCTGGAAGAACGCACCCATATGCCACGCTTACTGAGATGGATAGAGAGTCCATTTTCACTGCAATACTTTTCCAATTCGGATTCCTCTTTGTAGAACTCATTCGACAAAGCATCGCAGTGTGCACAAAGACGATACCCGGAAGAATATGCCTCGACCAGTGTTTCAAAACTGCCTATTGTGCCCGATCGCATAGCTCTATGATAGTGGCAGTTACCACAGTGCACAATCTTCCTTCTGCTTTTGGTACTGAAGTAGAACATCTCTCAACCTCCCATCTAATTTCAAATTGCCACACAATGAGGACATGTCGCCAAAGTCGGCTTCTAAAATCCTTATATAGCACCCAATTCCGCTATTCGTTTTTGTGTGCCTTCAGTCCTCGGCATCACAAGCCTTTGCTCCGCCGGGGATGCGTAATTAAGTCGGGACTTATAAAAGGGTCGTCTATTATAAATCTAAATCGTTTATTGCATTTTCTAAATCTCCAATACGACTTTCCAATTCATCGCGGGCTTCTTCCCAAGCGACATGGGCCTCTCCCGTCCAGTCGCTAGGCTCATCCCAACCCAGTTCTTCCAGTTGACTCTGCAATTCTTCAACCTGGTCTTGTAATTCTTGAACGTCCTCCCCTTGATCCAATGCATCACTGCAGTAAAGTCCGGGCATTCTATCCGGCAAATAGTCATTTGAGAAACAGTCCTGTATCTCGGGAGGCTGAACCTTATCGTGCATCATGTTACCGCCAAGGATCGCTTCAAACATACTGGTCTTTCCATCTCCATTGAAATCAAACAATCCATCGAATAACCTTCCCATTTTAATATCCTCCTTGTTGTCATGAATACTTATAGGTCTTACAGGATCGCGTGCATAAGCGATCTTGGTTTGCAAAGCAATTCTTTAATTCCCATAAAAATGTATCTTATGATGTGCTCGTATGGTATTGTGATGTTGTGAGGACAACTAACTTTTTCTCTTAAAGCAGGTATAAGTTGTACCATCATTTAGCCCATTTGCTGAGACAGACAATACGATACCAATTTCGGCCATTTGTAAAAGTAGCGCAGTCCCGCCATAGCTAAAAAACGGCAAGGATACACCTGTAGTGGGAAGAAGCCCAGTAACGACAGCGACATTCAAGAATGTTTGTATGGCAATATGAGAAGAAATCCCAATCGCCAAATAAGTGCCAAACCTATCCTTTGCGCACAGCGCGATCCAGAAGCCACGTAAAATTAGTAGCATAAACAGCAAAAGGATCAGTGTTGCACCAATTAATCCTAATTCTTCGCATACGATGGCAAAAATGAAATCATTATGTTCTTCAGGAAGAAATAAAAATTTTTGACGGCTTTTTCCCAACCCCAAACCTGTCAGCCCGCCTGATCCGATGGTGATAAGACTTTGCGTTAATTGATAACCGGCCCCGCTGGCATCGGAAAATGGATCTCTCCACATAGCAATTCGTGACTGGCCATAAGGGACAATCCCGCTTAGAAGCAAAAGACCCCCTGCTCCTGCTAGAATAACTGCCCCGACAATCCAGCGGAGGCGAATGCCGCCTACAATCATTAGGGTAACTCCAATAGTTAATATCAATATTGCGCCGGAGAGGTGAGGTTCCATTACAACAAGTCCTGATGTGAGCAATAAAATCAGCAAATATGGTTTGACGCCATCACGCCACGTCTGCATTTTACTCTTCTTGTGTGCAATACTTGCCGAAAAGAAGATGATGACAGCTAACTTAGCTACCTCAGAC
>CALXAO010000179.1 GCA_944386295.1 uncultured Clostridia bacterium
ATCATAAGCAGGCTCCTCATCACCGGGAGCCTGCTCAGAATCCTTGCTTGTGGAATCACGACGAATTCTGAAATCTACAGCGTTCGTGTCTACAGTTGTCACATTGACCTCAGCATCACATGCATACCGCATGATGGCATGCTTGATGATTTCGGTTTGCCGATTGCTGTGATCAAAATCATACATGAGCTGGATGATGTCCGCTTGATAGATTGCATTGTCATCCAGCAGATCATAGATCGCCACTTCCGGTTCTTTTCCGCTCAGACAGAAGCCGGGAAGGGTTTTTCCATCACGGACAACCTGACAGGAAGGATCGGTGCCCTCTCGAATCAAAATTGTCCTGACGTCGACGTCCCTCTGTTTTGGCGGAGTGCCCTGTATAGGGTTCCCATTGATGTCGAGATTGCCCTCAGACTCCTCTTCATCGGGGCTCTCATGAACGCCGCCTTCATACGCTTCAGCGAACTTCCTGGCAGTCCGATACTTACCAATGAAATATCCTCCGGTAAGTCCGCCGGTTGTGCCAACCGCAGTGCATGCCGCAGAGATGCCGATCATCATCTGGAGAGCAGCCTTTTTCTGGGCATTGCGCTTCTTCTGCTGTCTGCGCTTGATGGGATTGAGGGAAAGCTTTTCAGGTTTGAATGCGTTCATGAAGTTGTTGGTCTTTTTCATATTTAAATACCTCCTAAGTATTTCTTATAAATATAATATATCAATGAATTACTCTTTTCGTGAGAGTATCCCGTTGACGAATTCATCGAAGCCGTTAGAATCGATATGAAGATCTTCCGTCACCAATAGCGACAACGTCATGAAGATCCCCTTAACCACCGGACATTCGTTGAATTCCTCCATCACCGCGTTGCATTCTTCTCTGGTAGTGTCTGATAACAGCCAGATTTGATCTGCAACTCTCATGTTCCAAAATGGAATATACTGTGGTTTCGTATAGTGTGCGATGTTGACTGGGAGGATAACGATTTCACCGTTATTTACACAGCGTTTCATAGACCAACTGCGTTTCACAAACGGTACTTCCATAGCCTCCGTTTTGAGTAGAGGTTCTCGAACTGATACGATATATTCTCCGCACATGAACCGACCTTCCATGAAGCGTCGGATATACATGTGATTATTTTCCATCCAGTTGAGAACCTGACGGGTTATATCTTTTTTCGGGTTATCCAATGCGTATACCCGAGGAACCGATTTCAGCATTCCGTCAGACATGCCGAATGCAAACGATCGGACTTCTCCTCGCTGGTTGAGGAAGTTGATCGAAACAATCTTTCGATTGACAATATATACCCTGAATGAATTTGCGGTCTCAATTACTTCTGATTTACTCAAGTTAATCAGCCCAGCAATTCTGGGAGCAGATGACATCATTAAATTGTCCAGTTCAGGGATATCTAACATGCTGTAATACAAATCCTTCAATCTTGAAAGAACTACATCGGTAACTTCCGGCGTGGCGGTTTCTTCGATGAGTTTCTTTACAGCAGTCTTGGGAATCGGATGCGTGATGATGTGGTTCGTCTTCATGCGTCTCATGATCAGACGACCTCCATTGCATTCCTTATCAGCATCATATACCAAATATCCAGAGAACATCTGATATATTTTGGGATTACCAGGAAGATGTCCAGCCAATGCCGCCGTGTCTGGATAGCTCGTTTGACTGCTCGCAATCCAGGTCGTCACGATATCTTCATCTTCCTTCGATTTGATATTTTCCCCGTCTCGAATCATTCCGGAGAGTGTTCCGTATATCTCTCCCTCTATAACATCTAGACGGATCTTGTCCGGGTGTAGCGAAAAGATATTTCGATATGCAATCACTGTGACACCTTCCGCACCTTTGAAGATGTTCTTCAGTTTTATTGCATAGAAAACATCATTTGTTACACGATGCCTACAGCGAAGGATCGCCTCTAATGAGAACGTCATCCCACGCCGATCGTTTGTTCGAAGCTTTTCTGCAGCCGCTTCCAATAGAGACTCATTGTCTTCAATTGGGGCCGTCTGAACCGGATAACCCATAAATCTATTTTTATGTGACTCAGACGGATAGATGTTGTAAAGACCGGGACCGTATGACATGTCCATGATCTCATCTGAGTACCAAATTTCGGATGGGTTATTGCTATCGAGCCCACTTGTCAGCAGTACAGCTTCTTGATCCAGTTTTCCTTCTTCGAGATAAAATAACATATAGGCCTCATTCCTTTCTTTAGAATATCTATATTAACGATTCCCCTATGATAAAAAGAATCGAATGATTTTGAGATGGATTGTAGAAACGGGTGCCACCAGAAGAGCTAATACTTAAATTAGAGTCTTCTGGTGGCGGGTCCATTTCTTTCATCGACAGAGGTGGTGAATATTTTAGAGCAAAAGCTGCGGATGTATTCTTTCTTTTACTCTACATATATATTATATCAATGAAATATAGAGTTGGTTTATTTGGAAGTTACCTCATCTACCCAATTGAAGAACGCATCCATATCTTTGTGATGAATTCCAACCTTCTTGAATCCATCATAGATCTTCTTTACGGCATCTACGGAAATTCCATAGAACCGCGTATTGTCCGGATATTCATCTCGCTCCAATTCAACAAATGTCGGATTGAAGCTGGACTCTATGACATTGTAAAACGCCTCGGTCATGGACCTAATCTGGCGTCCTCCGACCATAGTCCGATAAGCTTCAGAAAACTCATCTTCCCAATCGTTTTCATCAGCCACCAGATACCGATATCCGTTGATATTCTCCATAAAAGCAGATAACTGGGTCGGCATTCCATCTTCATACCCATCCCGGATTTCATGATATGCACTGAGATTCTGAATCCATGCGATGTTGGAGATCATATAGAAGAGCATTAGCGGAGGAACGCCTAAAGTAGGATCGCCTATTATGCTGTTCGGATACGTCCTGTCAAAGAGTGCCGAATAGTTCACGGTATACTTTTTATCTGTGAGGGTATCAAACTCGGAACCCTCTTCGATAGTATATCCATATCCGGTCAGAGCGGTTGTAATCTTCTCCATATGGAACTGGATATTTCCATGAGGATCAGAAATCGCACACTGATGAGGACGGAGGTACTCATTGGGACGGTCCAGAATATTCAATGAAGTATGTTTCATAGCGTTCAACGAACGGGCAACTTCGGAAAGAACACCGAAGATGTTATCATAGAGATTTCCAAAGCTGCAGTATTTAACAACCGGCTCTTCGGTCTGATTGGCAGAATCGGTGTCTACATAGGAATCGGGCTGTGGATTATGAGATTCCTCGGACTCAGGATAACTATCTGCTTCAAACAGAGTCCCCTTTCCGGTGGCTCCGTAATCCTTGTTTATAGTAGTAAAGTTTATAGGAAACTTCTTCTCACGTTCCAAGCGATTCTCTCCACCGTGGTATAAGATCGTAATCGGAGGATCAGAAATTTCGAGTTTCATCTTCACCTTCTGGACCGATACCGAAAGAATCCTGCATTTTCCATATCCTTCGATGTAAACGGTCTTGTTGACACGAAACTCTCCGAGAGAAAATAACGGACTGTATGCATATCTTCCGAATAACTCGAGCATCCGATTTATCATGCCACGATTCGGACAGTGGCACGCTTTGATTAAATCCGAAGTAAGAAACCGAGAATTTTTCTGGATCCATTCCATCACAGCCGTAAGATACTCCATGGTAAAATGAGACGCGATGAGATTGCCTTCGCTCTGAATCTGATCCAGCTCGGAATAGAACTTGGTCATTTCAGCCACCCCATCCATCTGGCCTTTATGGAAGTCGAATGCGAATGACATTGGGATGATTCTTTCCGGTTCAGTTTCGGGTTTAATCTGAACCATCAAAATCGGGATCTTGCTGGACCGCTTCTCCTTAATCGAAATGACCTCGTCGCGAGAGATTGTCCGCGATTTCACATTTGCAATTACTT
>CALXAO010000180.1 GCA_944386295.1 uncultured Clostridia bacterium
AATCTGTTCACTTTCGGCAAGCTTCATTCCCACCTCGTCGATTAAGATATCAAAGGAAGTATTGCTAAACAAACATATTATTTTAGTTTCCTGCCACTTGACTTTTCTTTGATAGTTTTATTTGCCGTAAAGGTGAAATACGATATAGTTTAAAATCCGGGTAGGCAAAATTTTCGTCAGCAGGCAGACCAACTGATAGGAAAGGCCAACAGAACAAAGAGGTTTCGCTTTTCTTTTGACTGCAATACGTACGATTTTGCGTGCCACGGTTTTGGGAGATATTCCGTTTTGTTCGTCTTTCTCCATGCGGAAAACACTGCGTGAAATGCGACCTTCATATAATTCGTCACCCACTACGGATTTTTGGCGGGCAGAAGTAAACTCGGTTTGAATATCTCCCGGCATTACCGCACATACCCGGATTCCCCAAGGGCGGACTTCATTTGCAAGGGCAAGGATATAAGCATTGATGGCCGCTTTTGAAACGGAGTACCAGCCCTGAAAAGGAATGGCTACGCAAGCTGCCACAGAACTTACGGCGATAATTTTTCCGTATCCCTGTTTGCGCATTTGCGGTAAAACGGCTTTTACGGCATTATCGGTACCGAACAGATTTACCTCAAGCTGCCGATGGGCATCGTTCGATTCGGTATACTCCAACGCGCCGGAAATGCCGAAGCCCGCGCAGCACACAAGGGTGTCGATACGGTTTTCCTTTTCAATCACAGCCTCAATCTGCTGTGACAGAGAGACTGCATCCGTCACATCGGCGCATAGAGAAACGACATTCTCCATTTGCTTTTCGTGGCGGCTTATTGTGTAAACAGCACATCCACGTGCGGCAAAACTTTCGGCACAAGCAGCACCGATTCCGCTTGTACCGCCTGTAATCACAACTACCTTGCGCATATATAAATATCTCCTTTATGCTTTGCAATAAACGGTGATGGCATGGCTCACGGATTCGGCGGAGCCTTCTCCGCCGGCCAGGTCAATCATTTTAATTTGGAATAACACAGGTATTTTTATGTATGATTATAATAAATCAATTTTTTAACTGTTTGCAACATATAAATGAATTTTAAAAGCGGAATATTCAGAGTTTTTTATTATGACTGAAACAATATTTGAACAAATGGTCGGCACATACACCGTGCATGGCGATTATTTCCTGCCTGATATTACCTTTAATGTTTATGCGACCGTCGGTGATTTTTGTCTCCATTGTCATACGCCAAGGCCCCATTTAGCCTGTAATGCGGGCGTGATGTAATGTGGCTTGATATCTTCTTCGGTCATTTGCTTTTTATCTAAAATCACTGGCAACCCTCCTTTTTGCATGAATCGGTCAAATATCTCAAAAAAATTATTGGAATTTGTAATTATATATATAGCTATGATATTGTGGCAAGATAAAGATTTTCTTTATCTACCAACAACTGCACCGGCTTATTGTATAGTTCATTTACCGTATTGATATTCTCAATAAACGGTTTAATCAAATTGCTTTGATATGCAATTAAAGCGTTCATTTGATTTCTGAGCTTTCCGGCATTTATTTTATCCAATTTTCCGCCCGCGGTTTTAAGCGCTTCATCAGCCTGGCTGTTGCTGATAACCGGTATCTTTTCTACAAATTTTCCGACAGATGTGCTTGCTTTAGCAATACCCTTTAAAACAGAAGATTGCATTGAAGTAGACGAATATCTTTCAATTTCATCATAGCATTTTGAGTAAAGCTCTCGATATTTCAGAGAATAGTCCTCTAACTTTGCAGAAATATCTGACAAATAATCTGCGTCAAAATTTTCTAAAAGCATGACCTCTAAAAAAGAGGAGAATCCCAGCAGATATAATGCAAGTTGATAATCTTTGAACTGATCTTGTACGGATTGAAGCTGTTTGTTTACCGTTTGATCGCTGTGAAAAAATGATTTCTTATTGACTTTAGCAGTAATTTGTTCACGATAGAAGGTGATTTTCTTTTCGGATTCCTGCCTGATATCAAGAACTTTAATGTAATTGCTGTTTTTATACATAGCATTGTTCCAGTTATATTTATAATGATTGAATACATCAAACAGGAAGTTTAAATTCCCCTTCAGGTCCGCTTTTTCTTTCTGAATAAGAAAGTCCATCATTTCTTGCTGCATATCCTGAATGGCATCCAGCTTTTTATCGATATTCGCCAACACAGCTGCCATAAACAGCATGGTGGGGTCACAGGCCAGAGGGGTCATCTGTGCCTGCCCGGCGCCAACCGTACCGGTAGAAGTCTGTAAAGAACCAATAAAATTACCGGTTCCTTTCATTTGAAACATTGTTTTTCCGGCAGTATTGACATAATAGATTCCACTTCCACCAGCGCCACCAATAGCAGTTTGTACCGCTGTTGCAAGAGGTTGAAATGATGTTCCGTATGCTGCAAGTCTTGAAAGCGGTAAATGTGTGTAGTTTGAGAGACCAACTTCTGATTCTTCCATAGCAGAAGACAAGGATATATGGTTCATCATTTGCAAAACTGCGTTTTTTCTATCTTCTTGTGTCTCGTTATCGAAACTAATAATATTACACATTATGTAACTCCTTTTTTAATTAAAAAAATCGCGCGTTGTAAAATGAAGTTGAAATAAAATAAAAAAATAGGTCCATAGTGACGAACCTGTGGTAGAATTAATTTGCTACAACAATTCCGAAAGGATCATCACTATGGACAATCCGAATTATAC
>CALXAO010000181.1 GCA_944386295.1 uncultured Clostridia bacterium
ATAGCGGGTGACTTTATTTGGAAAAAGCGGGTTCCTTGAAAGGACCCAGCCCTCGGAAAACCGCTTCAAAAGCCACTCTGTATAATATTGTACCGTATCCGTACGGCCTCCTGTGTTGATGATCATGGGGCCTCCTTATGGGTCGTTTTCCTGTCCGTCCCTTTTTAACCGTTCAACAATTTCTACGATCAAAGCAATGTCCTTTTTATCAAGCCCTGAAACATTTACTACATTGAGATCATCCACCCCAAGCAGATAATCTGTAGAGACAGAAAACACCTTTGATAATTCAACGATCGAAGATAACGACGGCATTGATAAACCCTGTTCCCATGAGTTCACTCCGTTTCTCGTAACGCACAACCGCCTTGCCAGCTCTGCTTGTGTCCAGTTTCTTGATGTTCGTAAGGCCTTGATAGTGTCTGAAATCATTGGTTGCCCTCCTATGTTGTCAATTATATTCCTCAACAATGATTTATCATTATCATATTTGGCTCTATTACTTGACACATTTCCATTTATGTACTAATATGATTATAAATAGAGTATCAATTTTTTCATCATAAAAGTGCAAGATAGGAGGAGAACTAATGAAAAAAATAAAGGATTGCAGAGGAGAGATCAGGCAGGCAATTCAAGCTGCGGGATGGAGTGCTGAAAATATTGCAGAATTCATTAAAGAGATTGCTGAAGCAAACAACATTCCTGCTTCGGTGTCTGTAGATGAAGCCTCGACAGGCGGATTATTCGGTAAAACCATGCCTTGTGTAATGGTTTCTCATCCTAATCCTCCCCAGCAGTATTTTTCCCATCTGATCATAATCAATGGAGATATAATCAATTTCCAATATTGGGGAATGAGCAAGGCCAATTACAATAACAATATGAAAGAGATGGACAGAAATTCCGGAAAAATAAGCGGATTGATAAAAAGTGCTCTGAGAAGCGATATGCGCATGGAGCTACAAACCGAACAACTGTGGCACCAGCAAATATTATCAATCTATGAGGCGATCTGGTTTCCACAAGAGGCGTAAGCCTATAGCGGTACAGGCATATTTAACATTTTATGATCATACCAGGAGGAAATAAATGCCGAAGTGCGAATATTGTGAGATAAGAGGATGGGGCGGCAAAGCGTTCTGCCACAAAAAGGATGACTATGTGACCGATGACTTTTATTATGATTTCTGCAATACATATAAGTATGATGATTGTCCGTATTATCGAGGAAGCTCAAGCGGGTGCTATCTGACGACAGCGTGTGTCGATGCGATGGAATTCCCCGATGATTGCTTGGAATTGCAAACAATGCGCAGGTTGAGGGATGAATATATTCTCCCTAATATAGAAAACGGACGAAAAATAGTAGAAGAATATTATGCAAAAGCTCCGCAGATCGTTTCCGCGATCAACGCAAAAGAAAACAGCATAGAGATATGGAAAGACATATATTTAAACGAGATAACGCCTTGTGTTAAGACTGCGCTGCAAGAGGGCTTCCATAGTGCATATGAAAAATATTCAGATATGACGCAGAAATTGCTGAACAAGTATTTGCCAGACCAGGATGGAGGAAAAAAAGATGAATTATAATGAACTGGTACAAGAGGCAGAAAATAAAATTTCAAATAAAGAGTACGAACTTGCTGCACAGATGTTTCACGACATTGCTGCACAAACGGGAGATATATATTGTACAAAGAAAGCCCTGGATCTGTATATGCTGTTGGCGGAAGCAGATTTAGGTCTTATGGATAGCGGACTGGGCATGTCCATGATCGAATATGCTGTCAAAGATATAAATACAGCATATCGGTTTATTACAGGATGTATGTTAAATCATAATATCATGAATGAGATCGGCGAGCATGTTAAAGCAAAACATGCTGATTGTTTGTTTATGATAGGAAAGATAAAGTTTTTACAAGAGGATCCGGAGTGCTTAGATTATTTTAAAGAGGCATCCTCATATGGCAAAAACATGGCAAACATGTTAGCCGGAGTATGGTATGATAAACAAGTCAGCAGAATGTTAAAAGAAGAAGATCCAGATACGGATTTGCTGATTGAAATGAGTAAAAGCGCAATTCAATTTTTTGAAACTTTTATCGAGAAATATAATCCGAGTGAAGCAGAGAGCGATGAGTTTGAAACTGCGAATTTATTGGTTTCTTTTTACTATGAAGTAGGTTTAGGAACAGAAGTGGACAAGCAACATGCGGCTGAACATAAACAAAAAGCGGGACATTTGAACAAATAATGTGGCCGCGCAGCCTCGCAGGGTTGTAGATTTTACAATCCCATACCTTTGTCCTGTTTTTTGCTGCTCGGCAGTCTCGCCAAAAAAAGGTTATCAATATTGCTGATACAGGCCCTTGTGAGAACCTTTTCTCACTGAACGGTTCTCAGCAGGCCAAAAAACAGAAAAACAAGAACCTGTATTGGTATAATTTACCGGAAAATGTTCTCGCAGGCCTTGTTTATTTAAAAATGAGAACCCGCATGTCTTGTCAGCTTCTCAAGCGAGGACTTTTCACAAAAATGAGAACCTTTTTCTGGCGGAAGACCGTGCCGTTCGGTTGGATTCTCCCCGCCCTCCAAAAACGGGTCGGCTGAGAGAACCCGCTGCCGGGAGCGCACCCTCCAGCTAAAGATTCGCCATC
>CALXAO010000182.1 GCA_944386295.1 uncultured Clostridia bacterium
TATTGACTGTACGAGACAATCAGATTTGCTGCAGTTATGAACAGCTGATGCGCTGGAGAATGCTCACATTTGAACTAGGAGAAGAGTTGCTGACAACAGCATATCTAGCCTCTGGGGTAAGTGAAAAAGTTGCGCAAAATCTGGGATTCTCTTGGAATCTCGTACTGGGACATGATAACTATCAGTTAAATAAGCTACTTGAAAGCGGATTGTCAGAGAATCATTTTCATCTTTTTGGATCGGCACCAATATTTCCGCTCAGCTGGATCTTATTTATGAATAATCCATATGAGAGGGAATATTGTGCGGAATTGGCAAAAATTGATAGAGAAAAACGCTATTATCACATTAGCTACCTGTCCGATTATGAGGAAGAATCTGTTTTGCAAAATTGTCGGATAGCAGCATTGATCCGGGTATTTCTTTACTCATGGATAACAGATAAGACAATATGGATTGGGGATTATAATGCGATTCCGGAGAAAGAGTACAGACTGGATTTGCCGGATACCGCAAAGGCGAAAAAGATATGCGGAGATCAAAGTATTGATCAGCTTGAGGATCAGTTAGATCCGAATGCTTTTCACAGAATACAGAAAAGACAGACGTGGAAAAATGTTGTAAAGATCTTACAGGATAGAAAGCGCTTAGACGAGTATGCATATGAGATCAAAGAGTGTATCCTGAGATTAAAAAAGGAAGAAACTCTGGATTACATGCAGAGCGGGGATCGCAATGACGAGAAAGAATTGTTTTACGCCGGAGAGAGAAGACTTTTATATGAAATGTTTCACAAGATTTTCTTGGAATCCTCATCAGGGTATCAGCCTGTTTTCAATCTGTTTTATGCATATTTGCTATTGAAAAACAGATTGTACGAAGAACTTGTTCAGTCCAATAAGATGATAGGCTTTGATAATTTTCAGATTTATCAACAGAGAAAGGGTATAGTTTTCAACTTATTTATGAAGGAAGAAAGCCTGCGGCAGGCAATGCGTGATTGCATTATCTATCGACAGATAGTATCCCTGGAGGCACGGATCACACCGTCAGACACCCCAAAAGCATATGCCAAACGTATAAAAGAGTTAGATACGATCATTGATAGTAAAATGGAAAATCAAGACCGCTTCTTTTATGTGATTCATTTTATTAAAGGGAAAGAGAAAGAGCATAGACAGGAAATCAGATGCCGTCATTTTGAGCGCAGACAAAAGGTCGAACGTCAAAGTCGTGCTCTTGTTGGGTTTAGAACAAAATATCCGGAGCTTGCCGTGAGAATACATGGAATTGATGCGGCCAGCCAGGAGATAGGATGCAGGCCTGAAGTTTTTGCAACGGCATTTCGGTATTTGCAGCATGATATCCAGGTAGATTACGAGGGAAGAATGCTGCCACAATTGCGGACTACATATCATGTGGGTGAAGATTTCCTGGATATTGTAGATGGGATGAGAGCAATTGAAGAAGCAGTTCTTTTCCTGAATTTAGATAATGGAGACAGGATAGGTCATGCTTTGGCGCTGGGTCTGGATGTGGAAAAATGGTATTCCAGAAAAAAACAGTACTTAATCCTTCCTCAGCAGGACTATTTGGACAATTTGGTTTGGATGTATGAAAAATTGACAGAGCTTAATCTTTGGGAGAATGATGGATTAAAAACATGGATTGAAGATGAGTTTGATTACTTCTTTCGGAAAATTTATAGAACAGCTATGAAAAATGATGAAATAGAAGCAATTATAGAGCAATATAATGAAGAGAATGCTGAGAATAACAATGGTATTTTCTACTCTCCCAAAACCACTTTGTTAAGCTTTGACATCCATACATATTACAAAGCATGGAAAATTCGAGGTGATGATCCGGAGTTATACAAGCGGGGATTTTATAGTCCCCCTTCAGGATGGGAAGATGAATATGAAAAGCAGCAGGTGAATTTTGCCTATCCTTCAGATGGAAGCATTCGCTATATTCCAGAAGTAGGGATATTGTATTATCTTTATCATTTTAATGAAAAAGTTAAAAGCGAAGGTGGAAAAATTCATAAATTTGAGGTTAGTGCACGATATCGTAAGGCAGCGAAGCGTATTCAAGAAAAAATGCAAATATGGATTGGAAAAAAGGGAATTGCTATCGAAACAAATCCGTCTTCGAATTTAAAAATTTCTAATATAGAGAGTTATGATGAGCATCCGATCATTAATTTTTACAATAAGGGTCTTAAAAACAATGAAAAAGCATTAAAAAAATGCCCACAGTTAAATGTTTCAATAAATACAGATGACCAGGGAGTTTTTGCTACATCTCTGGCTAATGAATATTCTTTGATGGCCTATGCACTGGAGCATATCAAAGATGAAGAAGGACAGCCGGTTTATGCGCACGAAATGGTTATGGACTGGCTGGAAAATATTAAGAAAATGGGAAACAGACAGACATTTGATATTAAAACAGCAAGTAGAAAGTAACGTAGGGATCAGGAAGTATGAAAAGAGAATATGCAAAAAAATATATACAGATTTAAAACAAGGTATGGGAAGAGGATAATTATGCTTCTCCTGCAATACGTAAACAAAAAG
>CALXAO010000183.1 GCA_944386295.1 uncultured Clostridia bacterium
CTGGCAGGCCATCATCACTGCATAGGCGCAGGTGCTGGATTCGGTGCCAAAGTTTGGTGTACCGTAGGCATTCGCCAGATCGGTGGCCTGAGCACGAAACCACTTGGGATGTCCCACATAGAACAGGGTGGACTTTGCTCCGTACTGTTCCTTCGACTGATTAAGCTTCTCCGCAATCGTTTGATAGGCTTGCTCCCAGCTGATCCGCTCAAACTTGCCCTCACCCCGTTCTCCAACCCGCTTCATCGGGTACAACAAACGTTTTGGACTGTACAACGCCTGTTTTAAAGCGGCACCTTTGACACAGACATGTCCGCAGGATGACGGCTGCGATTTGTTGCCCTCCACCTTGATCACCTTGCCGTCTCTGCAATAGACATCGACCAGACAGGCATCTCCGCAAAAGCCGCACAGCCCTGTTTTGACGGTAATCCCTGTTTCGTCACAGGGAATCTTTGCCTTCAACAGCTCCTCTTTGTCGAATGTTTTCATGCTCTCACCTCTTGAACTTGTTTATTTCATCTCGTCATACAGGTGGCAGGCCACAAAATGACCTGGCTCTACCTCGCGCATCACCGGCGTCTGACAGCTGCATTCTTCCATTGCATAGGAACAGCGATTGCAAAAATGGCAGCCTGCCGGCGGATTCATCGGGCTGGGCACCTCACCTTCCAGACGAATCTGGTTTCTCTGACGCTCGATATCAGGGTCCGGAACTGGAATTGCCGACAGCAGTGCCTTGGTGTAGGGGTGCAGCGGATGCTGATACAATACATCCGAGTCAGCAAGCTCCACCAGGTTGCCCAGGTACATCACTCCTACCCTGTCAGAAATATGCTTTACCATCGACAGGTCATGGGCGATGAACATGCAGGTCAGTCCGCGTTCCTTCTGCAATTTGACCAACAGATTGACCACCTGTGCCTGCACCGATACGTCCAGCGCGGAGATCGGCTCATCGCACATCAGAAATTCCGGATTGACTGCCAGTGCCCTCGCAATACCGATGCGCTGACGCTGTCCGCCGGAAAATTCATGGACATAACGGCTGGCATGCTCCGGATTCAGTCCGACCTGTTCCAGCAGGCTCTGTACCGCCTTGATCTCCTCCGCCTTGGAGGAAACCAGCTTGTGAATCTGCATTCCTTCCGCGATGATGTCGTGCACCTTCATTCTGGGGTCGAGCGAAGAATACGGGTCCTGGAAGATCATCTGTACCTTCTTGGTAAATTCCTTTCTCTCCACTGCTGTCATCTTGTTGATGTCCTTGCCCTTGTACAGTACCTCGCCGGATGTCGCCTCATAGACACCGATACAGGTTCGTCCGCAGGTGGTCTTACCGCAGCCGGACTCTCCCACGATGCCCAGTGTTTCGCCCTCATAGATAGTGAAGGAGACATCATCCACCGCCTTGAGCGTGTGCTTTGCATCGACGGGAAAATATTTTTTCAGGTGTTTGACTTCCAAAATCGGCTTTTTGTCTCCCATTTTACTCTCCCTCCCTGCTAAAATCAATATCTGCATATCCCGACTCCGGATGATACTGCCAGCACGCCGCCGTATGTCCTGGCTCAAACTCATATTCTTCCGGTGCTTCGGTGGTGCAGATGTTCATGCAGTACTTGCAGCGGGCTGCAAACGGACAGCCCTTTGGCGGGTCGATCAGGTCGGGCGGTGTACCCTCGATCGAGATCAGCGGCTGTTTATTGCTCAGTTCCAGATTAGGAGCCGCCTTCAGCAGTGCCCAGGTATAGGGGTGTTTGTGTCCATAGAAAATCTGGCGGACATCGCCCTTTTCCATAATCTTGCCCGAGTACATTACCACGATGTGATCGGCAATATTGGCCACTACGCCGAGATCGTGGGTAATCAGGATGATGGTCGTTCCCAGCTTTTTCTGCAGTTCCTTCATCAGATCAATAATCTGCGCCTGAATCGTCACATCCAGCGCAGTGGTCGGTTCATCCGCAATCAGCACCTTCGGCTTGCCCGCCAGTGCAATCGCGATCATCACCCTCTGGCGCATACCGCCGGAGAGCTGGTGCGGATATTTTTTCATGCAGGCCTGTGGGTCAGGAATTCCCACCAGTTCCAGCATGTGAAGCGTTTCCTTTCTTGCTTCCTCCTTGGAAACCGGATAGTGATTGCGGATATTTTCCATGATCTGCTTTTCCACATTCATGGTAGGATTGAGCGAGGTCAGTGCATCCTGAAAAATCATCGAACAGGTCGCGCCGCGATAGGCTTCCCATTCCTTTTCGGTCTGCTTTAAAATATCCTTTCCGTCCAGAACAACCTCGCTGCCCTCTTTGATTTCCCCTGGAGGAGTAGCGATCAGTCCCATGATTGTCTTTGCTGTCACCGATTTGCCGCATCCCGACTCACCAACGATGGCAAGTGTTTCGCCTTCCTGTACAGAGAAGGTGACGCCACGGACAGACTGTACCTCACCGGCATAGGTATGATAAGAAACTCTCAGATTTTTGACGTCAATCAGATTCTTCATTTCTTCACCTCATCACTTGATCATCTTTGGTTCCAGAGCAACCCGCAGAGCATCTCCCAGGATATTAAAGCTGAACACGGTCAGCATGATAAAGACGCCCGGGAATACTGCCAGCGTAGGCACATCGGTCATATACATCTGGGCGCTCTGCAGCATGGTGCCCCAGGATGCCTTTGGAAGCTGGACACCCAGACCCAAAAAGCTCAGTGCCGACTCGGTCAGAATGGCACGTGCAACTGCCAGACTGCCCGCTACAATGATGGACGAGCTCATATTGGGGATGATGTGTTTAAAGATGATTCGTTTGTGGCTTGCTCCCAGATGCTTTGCTGCAATCACATAGTCCCTCTGTTTGAGCGCCAGCGTCTCTGCACGGGTGATTCGTGCCACCTGGCACCACTCAAACAAGCCTAAAATGATAATAACAGAATATAACTTCGGCGGAAAAATAGCGTTGATAACAACCATCAGCATCATACTCGGCACTGACATAAACAAATCGGTGAAGCGCATCAGCAGGGTGTCCACCTTGCCGCCCATATAGCCACTGAAAGTTCCAATCAGTGTTCCGATGGTGACCGACAGCAGCATCGACAAAAAGCCGACAGTCAGCGAGATTCTGCCGCCGTAAAGAGCACGGGTAAAGTAGTCACGTCCCAGTTCATCGGTTCCAAACCAATGTTCAGATGAAGGCGGCTGCAAAATCGCCATATAATCCTGTGCATCTGGGTCATACGGACTGAGTGGAGCCAAAATCGCCATCAATGTGATGATCACCAGGATAACCACGCAGAGCATTGCCAGCCTGTTTCCCTTGAGTGTGTGCAAAATATCTCCGACCAGACCTCGTTCATAGCGGGCCTCGGTGTTTGTTTCCTGTACCTTGACACGTTGAAATCTCTTATCCATTATTTTCTACCCATCCCTTCCCTGATTCTCGGGTCAGCGACCGCATACAGGGCATCCGCAACCAGATTGCCGACAATCAAAATCAGACAGGAGAACATGGTATATCCCATGATTACAGGATAATCCCTGCCTCCGACTGCTTCCATGCACAGACGTCCGATGCCTGGCCAGGAGAAGATGTTCTCGATGATGAAGGAGCCGCACACCAATCCGGCGATATTCATACCGATCAGTGTGATGATCGGCAGCAGGCAGTTTTTGAGCACATGGCGGAACAGAATGATATTTTTGTTGGTTCCTTTGGAAACTGCAGTCACCACATAATCTTCCTCCAACTGTGAGATGGTGTTGGAGCGGATGTACTTGGTGTAGACTGCTGTGTGGTTCAGACTCAGCACACAGGCAGGCAATACCATGTGCCACAGAGTATCGGCTGTGCTCTCTACATCCAGAGAGTGCATGCCTCCTGTCGGGAACCATCGCAGTTTGATGGCAAAAATAATCACAGAGATCATGGCAATCCAAAACGGAGGGATCGAAATTCCGAAATAGGTGATGGTGCTGATCACTTTATCCATCGGCCGGTCTTTATGTAGTCCTGCAATCAGACCGAGCGGAATGGAACAGACGATGGAAATCAGCAGGGATGCACCCATCAGCGATACCGTTGCCGGAAGGCGCTCGGCAATCAGCTCGGTAACCGGTCTGTTCTTGCTGATGGAAGTTCCCATATCGCCCTGCAGCACATGCTTGAGCCAGTACCAGTACTGTTCTGCAATAGAACCGTTCAATCCATATTCTTCCTTTAATGCTTCGATCTGCTCTTCTGTCATGCCTGGCTGCATGTAGTTGTCAATCGGGCTGCCCGGAGCCGCCTGCAAAATCAGAAACGAAAAAATACTGACAACCAGCAGCAGCGGAATCAATCCTATTACGCGCTTGACGATATATTTTTTCACCGGAAAATCCCCCGTTCCGTTTTGAAATTTCTGTTATAAAAAGCCGCTTGGAGTTTCCCCAAGCGGCTTTTCCTTTAATGGCCCTTGTTCTATTCCATGGTGATCTGGGTGTAATCTTCAAATACTGGATATTTTTCGATTGCATCCAAACCTTTGAATTCTTTTCTGGCAACCATGACATAGTTGGTGTTTGCCATTGGGTACAGCGAGTAGTCTTCGTTCATCTGAACCTGAAGCTGTTTGTAGAGTTCTTCTCTTTCGGTCAGGTCGATCGACTGAGCAGCTTTTTCCCACAGTGCGCTGGTTTCCTCGCTCATGTAGAAGCCGTTCTGGATCAGATCGCCTTTCCAGGAGGACATCTTGGTTGCTGGGTCAGCATTCAGAGAATCCATACCGTTGGTTGCGAGATCCCAGGAAGTGTCCTCGGTAGTCTTTCCGCCTCTCCATGCTGCAAAGAGGTGTGCGAAAAATTCGCTGGTATCGTAAGCCTGAATGTTTACCTCAACACCGATCTGTTTGAGCTGCTGCTGAACAATCTGTGCAGTTTCTTTCATGTTCGGTCTTGCAGAGAAGTAAATGTAGTTGAGGGTCATATCGGTCAGACCGCTTTCCTCTGCCAGACGTTTTGCCTCTTCCAGATCCTGCTGATAGCCTTCCATCTCGTCATTGTAGTACAGGTTTTCCGGCGAGCAGAAGTTGGTTGCTGCAACTGCCAGCTCTTCGGAACCGTAGGCGCCCATGATGATCTCATCGACATTCAGTGCAAGGCAAACTGCTTTTCTTGCATCTTCATTCTTCCAGATATCGCACTGATAGTTGAAGGTCAGATAGTTCAGATGGCCTTCTGGAATGGAGTAGACGGTGTAGTTGTCGTCTGCTTTGTACTTGTCCAGCTTGGTCTGGCTGGTAACACGCATCATCGAGATCTCACCAGCCTGCAGAGCTGCTTCCTGTGCGCTCAGATCCGGCATCATCTTGATTACTACCTGATCCAGGCTTGCTGCACCTCTGTAGTAATCATCAAATCTCTCGTAAACGATGGATTCACCTTCGTTATATTCTTTGAGTTTGAATGGACCGGAACCGATTGCCATGTTGAGTTCTTCGGTCATGTCCTTGATGCAGATCTGTCCGCCGAATACATGCTCTGGCAGCAGTTTGATACGACCAAACTCACTTTCAAATGCGGAATATGGTTTTGCAAGGGTAATATCAACGGTCAGATCGTCCACCTTTTCTACCGATGCGATCGGATCGCCGTCATATACAACATACTGGCTCTGGCTGCCGGTGTTGGAAGGATCCAGCAGCACGTTGACGGTATAGACAACGTCATCTGCGGTGATCGGCTCACCATCGTGCCACAGAGCACCATCGGTCAGCTTCATGCGGTAGTGGCAGCCATCATCAGAGGTTGCTTCCAGGCTTTCTGCAAGATACCATCTGGTGCCGGTGCTGGATACGATAAACAGCGAATCATAGCATGGATTTGCTGCCATCTGTCCGTCGTCACTGCCGTAGATGTTGTATGGAGTCAGCGAGGTGATGGAGCTGGAGTTGATTGGAACAATAAATGTACCACCTTCCGACGATTCTGCCGATTCTTCTGCTGTCTCCTCGGTAGCTGCAGTTTCCTCAGCAGTTTCTGTCTCGGTGGATGTTGTGGTCTGTGTTTCTGCTGTTTCTTCCGATGTGCTGCTAGAACCGCAGGCAGCCATGGAAACAGTCATTGTCATTGCAAGCAAGAATGCGATTACACGCCTTTTCATGCTTTTTACCTCCTTGAAGAAATATAGTGACCCTGTCGTCCGCTTCATGTTACGCCTGTGTCCGACACACAAGTCAAGACTGCTTCTTTCAAGGTAGAATCGGGATAAAAATATCAAAAATTAAACTTTCTTTTTCCTCTGTTGTGATTACTTTTTTAGTAATCAATATTTCATCAGACAGTGTATATCCAAGCTCTGTTCCTCTGAAATAAGCTTCCTGAATCGTTTGCTTAAGCGCTTCTTCTCCTCGAAAAACAACCTGTCGACGATACACCTTTTGATAACTCCATTTTTTCCTTTTACATTCTTTGCATCTTTCTTCCATGATAAAGCTTTCCCGAATCACTTCACATTCTGTTACCTGCGCAAAATTTCTCTCCTGATCCATCTGTAAAAGCAATGCGTCTCGCGTAAACAGCTTGCGCTGGTCATCCACTTCTAAATTGGGACAGTCGATACAAAACTCTCTGTTATAATCAATATTGAATCCGTAGTGAAACCGGCTGTCATTGCCTATCAATCGCTCCAGGCGATTGATTCTTTCCAAGTCAAAGCTTAACTGCCGAATTTTCTCTTCGGTTCTTTTGCGTAAATCCTCCAAGTACCCTATCCTGAGCTCGGCAGACGCAGCCTGATTATAGTCGATAATTTCATCAACCGTAAATCCCAGATCACGGTAATCCAAGATTTTTTTGAGCTTTTGTACATTATACTCATCAAATACACGGTATTGGTTTTCAGTTCTGTCTGGCTCAATCAATCTTTTTTTCTCGTAATATTTGATGGTATCCCGACTGATTCCAAATTTTTTCATTATTTCTTTTACATAATAGGTTTTTTCCCAAAGCACAATCTCGGCTCCATTTTCATAGAATGTTTTCCTTTCATTATATACTTGTGTCTTAGACTCACGTCAATATTTTACCTGATTTCTTTTATCTATACATATATCTCCACAATATTTTTTATTTCTATAGAATTTGCCATTTTCGACACTTTGCTAAAAAGAAAATGATAAATTACATAAAATTAAGTAAAATTAACAAAATAGAATTTCGATTTTTTTCTCGAACAGAATCATTTTTATTTGTTCTATAAGGCATCTTCTGCTGAATAGTTAAAACATGTTGTTTTTCAATATATTTCCGTGATTACTGGAATCTATCGAGTCCTTAGAACTGATGGCCTTTTGATGCCTATTCAGTACCATAGAAAAAAGGAGTTCCCGAAGGAACTCCTTTTTATCTTCATCCATATTATCTTACATACCCCATCTTTCATAGACACAGATTGGAGAAAACTTCCTTTACTGCGGCAGCTCCAGATAGATTTCAAAGCAATCGTCCTGAAGTTCCACCTCATACTGACCATTTTCCAATGCTTCTCCGGTGGTATGTTCGCTGACAGCAAGCTGCTCCAATCTCTCTGTCACCAAGGTTTGAGATTCAAAGTCCAGCTTTGAATCCAGCGTCGTCATAATTTCAAATCCATCATAACTTTCATCCTCGATGTTCTTGATACCGGTATACTTTTCGTTGTATCACAGTGCCGCCCAAAAAGAAAGCATTGCATAGAATGTTCAAAAAAGCTTAGTTTTCGTTATACAGTCCAAACAGTTTTAGGAATTTCTGCCAGAAGGTCAGCTTTGGCTGTTCTGCCGGTTCTTCTTCTGGAACATCCTGCTCTTGGATTGGCTCTGTCTGGATGACAAACTGAACTGCCTTGACATTGGTGTTTTCGTCCGAGACAAATGAACCGATATCACTAACATCTCCTGTGATATCACTGACCAAATTATCGATCTGCTCATCAATCTCGCTGTCCATTCCACTGGTTTTGTCACGCATTTCTCCGGTGCCGTCTTTCAGCTCCCCTGCACCATCATAAAAATCGGACATCCCCTGTGCCATATCGACTGTTCCGTTATACAGGGTACTGGTTCCATCTTTGAGCTTTTCGCTTCCTCCGACCAGCTGTTTTGCTCCATCCACCAACTGACCGTATCCGTCCAGAATTTTTGCTACACCGCCTGTATAACTGTTGATTCCTTGATCCAAAACATCATACTGCTCAACGAGCATATCGATTCCTTCGGAAAGCTTCGACAATCCCAGCAGCATTTCCTTGAGCTGTGTCCCAAGCCCTTCAATCACAGAATTAAATTGTTGATAGTTTGTCTGTAGTTTTTCTGCCCCACTCATCAGTTCTCCGATACCCGGAACTGCGGAACTCAGAAAAGTCTCTGTACCCTTTACCAATGCAAGATTTCCGTTAAACAGTTGCTTTACAGTTTCTAATTGTTGAATCAAGTCTCTGAGTAAAGAAATCTGCGCCTGAATTTCCTCCTGTGAGGTAACCGAACTGCCGGAAGAATAATAATCATCCGTTGAGCTTTCTACTCCTATCATTTGTGCGCTCTCATCTGTTTGCAACTCATCCGAAGCTCCTGCGTCCTCACTATTTTGGGAAGTCTCCAAGGAATCCTCCTGACTATTCTCTTCCTGAGGCACCATATCCTGAGAATTATCTGTACTTTCTTTTTCAGAAGGCTGCTGTGTTCCTTCTTCGGTATGTTCCTCCGAAACATCCGGTAAAGGCATTGTTTGGGCCGGAGCATCCGGCTCCGGCGAAACCGAGCTTTGGGACAGCATATCGATAACATCATTGAGCGCATTGATGATACCATCAATAATTTCGACTGCTGAACCATTCCCCTGCTGCAATTTTTCCAGTCCATCTTCTCCCAGTCCCGCTTGGTACTGATCGATTCCGCTCTTCAATGTCGAGATTCCTCCAACTAGCTCACCGATCCCATCATTGATCTCGTTGGATGCTTTTACTAGCTCATCGATTTGGTCACTAGATGCAGAGATGGATTGTAAGGACGCTTGGATGGTTTCCAGCGCCTCTTTTACCTTTGCCGAACCCTCTGTAAGGTCATCCGAGTTGGAATCCAATTCGAGCAGACCATCTTGCACCTTTAAGATACCGTCATAAAGCTCTTGAACGCCTCCGTCCAGATCACTCATTCCATCACGCAGATCTAGTGCTCCGCTTTCCAGATCACTGCTTCCGTTCTTTAGGTCGGATGCACCGTCTTTCAGCTCCAAGCTGCCATCATCCAGTTTCACGATTCCATCCACCAGCTCATCGACCTTGGACATCAGTTCTTCGTCGTCCACATCAATGTTTAAGGAAAGCGGGACTCCGTTGACTGCTATTGCCGGCATCTCAAAGTCCTTTACATCCGCTGTGATGGTGAGATCTGCTTCTTTCCCTGGAAGGATGGTATACGTCAGCTGCTTCTTGCTTCCGACATTTGCTACGGTTGCATCTTCGGTAACGATATTCTCACATTGATTGGTATCCAGCGTAACCGATGCCTGAAGCGCATAATTTTCAAAAAATGTGCCGCTGCAATCCGGATTCTTGCGGATCGACATGGTGATTTTTAATGCACCGCTCTTTCCTGCGATCTCCTCTGCTGGATATTCCTTCCCATCCAGATAGTAGTGGAGCGAAAAATCCCAAGGCATCACATTTTTAGAAAGCTTTCCCTCATAGTAAAGCTTTCCTGCCTTTGCATCCACAGTGATCTTATCTCCCGAGTATTCGATCTTATCGGTCGTGGTCATATTCCGCAGGCTTTCATAGCTGCCGTAATCGACGATCTGACCGTCTTTATCCAAATCAAAAATATTTACGACGTTGATTTCCTTCACAGAACCATCTGTATTCAAGTTGACATACACTACTTCTTCTTTTGGAGTGTTCGGTACTGCCTCGGCAGCAAGCGGCGAAATGGTCATGGAAGTAGAAAGGATTACGGCCATGACACATGCAACTATACGATTCCATTTTTTCTTTGTATCGATGTAACTCATCGTTTCTATGCCTCCTGTTCTTTTGGTTCATTTTGTTTTCTTGTGTGCTTTACTTTAAGTTTTGGCGGCTGAACGATCAGTCGGTCAAACAGATATAACAAGCCTGGAAGGACGAACAAAACGATTGCTAACGAGAAGATAGCTCCGCGTCCAATAAAGAGTCCCAGCTGTGCAAGAAGCTGATTGGTGGAAATATATCCCATCAGCAAACCAACTACGGTCAGTACACTGCCGGAAGTCAAAATTGAAACGGTTACGTCGGAAATTGTTTCGACAACTGCCTGTTTTTTATCAAATCTCTGCCTGTTTTCCTTATAACGGTCGGTCATCAAAATTGCATAATCGACGGTCGCTCCAAGCTGGATGGAACTGATAATCAGGTATGCAATATAGAAGATCGTCGTGTCCATAAAATATGGTACCGAGAGATTCAGCCAGATTGCCGTCTCGATGCTCAGCACCAGGATCACCGGCAGGGATATCGAATGCAGTGATACCAGCAGTACCAGGAACACTGCGCCGATTGCAAGCATGTTTACTTTCAGCATATCATCCATTACTGTGTTCATCAGGTCATAAGTGCTGACTCCTTCGCCCGCCAGATAATATTCATCCGGATAGTATTCTGAAGCGATATCCCGAATCTTCTGGACCAGATCAAAGGTCTCCTGACCTTCATAGTCCACATTGACTGAGATTACCATTCTGCTGTAATCCTCTGATATTAACTGCGAGATTGTTTGTTCATCCAAATATTCCAGTGGAACCTCAGCTCCTGCCAGATCCACATAGGAGATAATGTCGCTTACCTGCGGCAGTGTGTGCAGCTCATTGGAAAGCTCCTTCTCTGTCGCGGTATCTCCGGCAGGTACCATCAAAACATAGGTATCACTCTTGCCGAATACCGACTCAATCGCTGCCGTATCATCTCCTAGTCGGGTTCCTTCTCCAAAGATGTGGGAAGAACCAAAGTAATAGTCGTTTGCGTTGGATGCAAGATAGGACGGGATAAAGATTACCAGAAAGATGCACACCATCGGGATGGAGATCTTTCTGACAAACCCTCCAAATCCACGAAAGGACGGGAGAAATTGTCTGTGCTTGCTCTTGTCCAGCAGCTTATAAACCGACAATATAAACGCCGGCATAAATACAAACACAACAATCAGACTGATCGCAACGCCCTTTGCAAGTGCAAGTCCAAGGTCCGGTCCGATCTTAAACCGCATCAATACCAAGGCTAAAAATCCAATTACTGTTGTCAGACCACTGGACAAAATCGAGGATGTCGATTTGCACAAAGCATCGATCATCGCCGATTGCGGATCGCTGTTTTCCAGTCGGCATTCTTCAAAGCGATGAATCAGAAATACCGAATAATCCAAAGAAACCGCAAGCTGCAAAACGCTTCCAGCAGCATTTGTTACAAAGGATATTTCACCAAACATTAGGTTCGTACCGTCATTGATGATGATTGCTACACCAAGGCCAATCAAAATCACCAGCGGTTCCAGCCAATAATTGGTGGTCGCAAGCAAAACGATCAAAACGAATAAAACAGCAATTACCGTGATTGTCTGTATTTCAGACACGGTGTTGGTCGTTGCATCCGCAGTCGCTACCGCACTTCCTGCAATTGCGTTATCTTGGCCAACCAAATCTTCGATCCCTGCTACTGCTTCGATCCTCTTGTCTTCTTCTATGGTAACAGTGAACAACGCGGTATTATCTTTATAATATGTTTCCACCACTTTTGGGTCTAAGTTATCAAGTGGAGTGATGATGTCTACTGAATCATCCAGCCAGGTGACAGCGCTCACACCATCGATTGCTTCCAATTTTTCTTTATAATCAAGTGCCTGTGGAATGGTGACATCAGAAACCATTACGCGAGCATTTGGAATTCCTCCCTCAAACTCCTGCCCCAAAACATCGATTGCTATCGTTGAGGGACTGTCATCTGGAAGATAGTCATTGATGTCGTAATCTACCGACACCATGCTCTTCATAAAAAAGCTGATGATCGATAGAATCAAGAAAAAGCAAATTACTGTTTTTCGCTTCCTGACTACTATGCTGTAAAACTTTCGCATTTTTCCTCTTCCTCTCTTGCATTCATCTTACAGTAAACAATATTATAGATAAAAACAAGG
>CALXAO010000184.1 GCA_944386295.1 uncultured Clostridia bacterium
TCCTCATACAATTTCCCTCTCCTTTTCCTTTTTATGCAAGAATGCTAAAATGGCAAGGTTTTTTCAGCTCCTTTTAAGCTGATTTATTTAATCTTATCATACCCCTCTGGCAATGTCAAAATGTATCTCCCATGGGAATATAAACCGGGCATCCATTCCTGTGATTTTGCAATCCGCCATTGACTTTTCCACACGCCCGGCGTATAATGTGCAAAACTTCCAGGAGGTGTGGCAATGCTGCGCTGCATGTATTTGGACAATATGAACGCCCCTCAGTCCGATATGCCCCATGGCATCGGGCTTGCATTGTCATACTCTTTTTCCCAATAACCCCGCAACCCAGGTTGAGAGAAGAGACGCAGTGCAAGCCAGACCCTGCAAAGGGTAGCTTGCACTGCTTTTATTTTATGGAAAGGACTGATTCTATGCCCACCCACCGAGGAACCCAGACCATTGAGACCCCCCGGCTCATCCTCCGCCGGGCCACCGTAGACGACGCCCAGGCCATGTTTGACCACTGGGCCTCCGACCCCCAGGTGACCCGCTATCTCATGTGGCCGGCCCACACCAGCACAGACATCACCCGTCAGGTGCTCCAGAGTTGGGTGAATGGCTACCAGCAGGACAACTTCTACCAGTGGCTCATGGTACACAAGGACTTGGGCCAGCCCATCGGCAGCATCAGCGGTATGAACCCCAATGACCGGCTCTCCTGTGTGGAGCTGGCCTACTGCATTGGGCGGCCCTGGTGGCACCAGGGTCTCACCACCGAGGCGGTGGAAGGGGTCATCCGCTACCTGTTTGAAGCCTGTGACTTCAACCGCATCACCGCCAAACACGACACCCGCAATCCCCATTCCGGCGTTGTCATGCAAAAGTGCGGCATGACCTGCGAGGGCACCTCCCGGGAATCGGACTACAACAGCCAGGGTCTTTGCGACACCGTCCACTATGCCATCTTAAAACGCCAATGGGAGCGCCCCAAGGACTTGGCAGAGGGGCTTGTATACGAAAACGACACCCAACTGGTGCAAGACCTGTACCGCCGCTTGGATGAAAGCCGCCGCCTCACCCGCTCCCAGGCCGCCCGGGTGGAGTTTCTCACCACCGTGCGCTACATAGAGCGCTATCTCACCCCGGGGGCCAAGATTCTGGATATCGGGGCCGGGGCGGGCGAATATAGCCTGTATTTCGCCCGAAAGGGCTACCAGGTGTCCGCTCTGGAGCTGTCCGAGACCAACATTGCGGCTTTCCGGGCCAAACTGACCCCTGAGGACACCATTGACCTGGCGCAGGGCAACGCCCTGGACCTCAGCCGCTACCCGGACCATTCCTTTGACATTGTGCTTCTCTTCGGCCCCCTGTACCACTTGCACAGCCAGGCCGACAAGCTCCGCTGCATTCAGGAGGCCAAGCGGGTGTGCAAACCGGATGGAACGCTGTTTTTCGCCTTCATTGCCAACGACATGGTCATCCTCACCATGTTCCACGAGGAGCCGGACTACTTCGTCCACGGCGCCTACGACAAGGAGACCTTCCGCTGTGACGACTTCCCCTTTGTCTTCCACACGGTGGACGCCTGCCGGGAGCTGCTGCGGGAGGGCGGCGTGAAGGTGCTCCATGAGGTGGCCTCGGACGGAGTCAGCGAGTTGCTCCAGGAGAAGATCAACGCCATGGACCCGGACAGCTACGCCCAGTATCTGCGGTACCACTTCTACACCTGCGAGAAGCCGGAACACCTGGGAGCCTCCAACCACCTGCTCTTTGTGGGAAAGGCATAGGGCATTGGGCTGCGGTCCGTCAAAAACGGATCTATCTCATACACCAGTAAATTCATTTTGACATTTTGTCCACTCCGTGCTATACTCCCACGTAGGAATAAGTGGTGGAGTCTGTCATAGAGTGCTTGGATGCATCTCTATTTATTCCAAAGGGGATTTTAATCAAAATTAGTATAATTCTTGATTAAGAGAATAAGACAGCTCTTCTAGGGGGGAGACTGTCTTTTTTTGCGTTTTAAAAGGTTCTTTCGTATCCTTTTGGCGCATCTACGGACGGGATTGTATCAAACTTCACGCCACTTGTTACCGTGCAGTTTACACTTGGAGTAGTCTTTCCCAGGATTGAAGCGATGGACGAACCGCCATCGTTCCAAGCATAACCACGATGAACATGTGGGTTTCCCAGACCTGGGATCGTACTGAGGCGGATGATATGTAATTTGATGACCTCTTGATGGGATGACAATGAGTGCAGACAGAACGATCCATTTGGTGGTGCTGCGGAGACTTTATTCCGTGGCCATACCATTCATTCACAGAGCGCAGGATGGACAAATGTTTATCAGCGTTCTGTTTTTTTGGAGCTGCTTGTTCCATCGTCATGGCTCATCTCTGGACTGGTCTTTTTGTATTTCCAATTATCGTGTTCCATCTCATCCTGTCGTCTGGAACAAGTGTAGGAGGTGAAAATACCACATCTGTCGGTACAGATGGAATCCTATCGTCGTACCACAAATCCATGTTCAGTGCGAACACTGCTCAAGATGGAAAGGGGCGTATTCTGCCGGAATGATTACCGGCCGTCATTATGGAAAAACTGATGATTCAATTCAAAAAACAGCCACCGGGAAGACTGATTGCTGCCGGATTTGCAATGCTTATCCTGTTTGGGGCAGTTCTTCTCCTTCTTCCTCTGTCCGTGAGAGGCGACGCGGAGGTACACTTTATTGATGCTCTTTTTACCTCCACCAGTGCAGTTTGTGTGACAGGTCTCATTGCAATTGATGTGGCAGATCACTTCACTACTTTTGGTCAAGCTGTCGTTGCCGTTTTGATTCAGGTTGGCGGTTTAGGCGTTACATCCATTGGTGTGGGTTTGATCTTGGCCGCACGAAAGAACGTGGGTCTCAAAGGGCGTATTTTGCTCAAAGAAGCCTTAAATATCGAGGGAATCAAAGGCATGATCCGTTTGGTGAAGTCTATTTTGCTTATGACGCTGTGCTTTGAACTGATGGGTATTGTCTTGAGTTTTCTTGTATTTGTTCAGGACTATCCTGTGCTGAAAGCCCTTTGGATCAGCATATTTCATTCCATCGCAGCTTTTAACAACTCTGGTTTTGATATTTTAGGCGGGCTGAGAAACCTCATCCCTTACCAGAACAACATTCTTTTGAATCTGACCACAAGCGGACTTATCATTTTTGGTGGATTGGGTTTCCTTGTGATTTTAGACGTCTTGAAAAAGAGATCTTTTCGCAAACTAACCCTTCACTCCAAAGTGGTTTTAACCACAACGCTCACTCTGCTTGTGGCGGGTACGTTACTATTAAAGGCCACGGAGGATATCACCTGGCTTGGAGCCTTTTTCCAGAGCGTATCTGCACGAACAGCTGGTTTTTCTACTTACCCCATTGGCGAATTTACAAATGCCGGTCTGTTCACCCTCATTATTTTGATGTTTATTGGCGCTTCCCCCGGGTCTACCGGCGGCGGTATCAAAACAAGCACGTTCTTCGTCTTATCGCAGCACGTACGAAGCCTGTTCACAAAAAGGCATATCAGTGCCTTCCGGCGCAATATCCCGTGGGAAGTCTTTTCCAAGGCCTGCACCATTTCATTGCTTTCCCTTCTACTCGTATGTGTGGGAACATTTTTCCTTTGTGTGCTGGAGCCGGAGTACAGCTTTGTCCAACTGCTATTTGAAGAAGTGTCCGCGTTCGGTACTGTGGGCCTTTCTACCGGCATTACGCCGACTCTGAGTGTAGCAAGCAAGTTAATTTTGATTTTCACCATGTTTGCTGGACGAGTGGGCACGTTTACCCTGCTGACAATGTGGATTGATCGTCCAGCCCCCAGCGTTCGTTATACAGAAGAATCCGTTTCGATCGGATAAATAAGGAGAAAATACCGATGAAAAGAAAAGACTACGCAAGCAGCTATGGAGTGATTGGTCTTGGACGGTTTGGCATGGCCCTTGTGGAATGCCTTTCCTCCGCCGGAAAAGAAGTCATTGCCATTGACAAAGAAGAGTCTCGTGTGCGGGAAGCACGCCGTTTCACAGAAATGGCTCTGGTTGTGGAGAACCTGGATCAAGAGGCGCTGGAAGAAGCAGGCATCCGAAACTGCGACGTCGTGGTGGTGTGTATTGGAGAAAGAATCGATGTCAGCATCCTTGTCACCATGACCGTGCTGAAAATGGGGATTGCTCATGTTATCTCAAAAGCCACCAGCTTTATTCATGGGGAGGCACTCAAGCAGTTAGGTGCTTCTGTGGTTTTCCCTGAACGAGATATGGCAATCCGCCTTGGAAAAGGGTTAATTTATGACAGTTTCCTGGACACTGTCGCCTTAGGCGGAGATGCCGAAGTTCGGAGAATCCTGGTGACCAAAAAGCTCATCGGCACCTCAATCCAGGATATGAACATCCGTCATCGCTACGGGGTAAACATCATTGCAATCGAACACGATGGCCATACAAATGTAAACTTCAACGCGGACTATTTCTTCCGCGAGGGCGATGCCATTTGTATCGTGGGGCAGAGCAAAAACGTAGAATATTTTGAAAAGGACATTCATTGATTGCACATATGAAAATGAAGAACATTTGGGAGAAATATATTTCGGTTGCCGCAAAGGGATTCGTCATCGGAGGGACCATGCTGGTTCCCGGTGTCAGCGGTGGTTCGATGGCAATGATTCTTGGTATATACTCCTCTCTCATTTCCGCTGTCAGTTCATTTTACCAGAGAAAAAAGGATAGCTTTTGTTTCCTCTTTACATTTTGCATCGGTGCCGTCATCGGAATGGCACTGCTTGCCAATCCCATCTCCGATTTAATTGACGCATTTCCCAAACCGATGATGTATTTCTTTATCGGTGCAGTGGTCGGGGGCATCCCCATGATGTTTCGAGAAGCGAAAATTCAGAGTTTTTCATGTAAAGTACCTGTTTATATCCTTCTCGGGATGCTAATGGTTTGTGCGATCTCCATTCTTCCGTTGAACTCAGAAAGCATCGAGCAATCCAATGGGATATTCGAACTTCTGCTTCTGTTTTTTGCGGGAATCATTGCTGCAATCGCCCTGCTCCTCCCAGGCATCAGTATATCCTATCTTTTGCTGCTGCTGGGACTGTACAGCAAGACGATCACTGCGATCAAAGCCCTCCAATTCTCCTTTTTACTCCCCATGGCACTGGGCGGCCTGGTTGGTATTATCCTAATGGCCAAACTGTTGGAAAAAGCGATGGCCCGCTATCCACAAGTGACCTATTTAGTGATTCTTGGCTTTATTCTTGGTTCAGTGGTCAGCATTTTCCCTGGACTTCCCACTTTGAGTGAACTATTGAGCTGCTCCATCGCCATTTGTGGTGGATTTGCGGCGATATATTTTTTACCAAGCAGTTGCCCGGACGACGGGCCTCATACCATAAGCGAACAGCATGCTTAATCACGTTATCATGCAAACACAACGAGAGGCCGCCCAGAAATCGGGCGACCTCTCGTTGTCTATTGCTCTTAAACAAAGCATTCCCCATCCACGGAACACACCACACGTTGTTCTCTCAGTCTCGTTTTGAGAAACCCAATATGGTCACATAGATGCCTACCAGCATTGCCCCCACAGAGATCCCCAGCAGCAGACCGGAAACAAAGTCCTGCACGTCGCTCCCGCCCACATTATCGTGCAAAGCCAACATGGCAACTCCCATCAACAGCAACACAATGCCGTATAGAGATGTACGCTGATTCTCCAGGGTCTGGGTCCGCCGCAGCAAATCTAACATCTGCGCTTCATCGCAAGTGCTGATGCTGTTGGGGCCTGCCTCTCCTCCGTCCATCAGCTCCTGTAGGGTAACGCCCAGTTCTCGGCACAAGGCCTGAATCACGCTGTAGTCGGGCATACACCTTCCATTCTCCCACTTAGAGACCGTCTTATTGGAAATGCCTAAACGCTCGGCCAGTTGCGCTTGAGTCAGGTTTTTCTCTTTTCGTTTCAAGGCAATGAAATGGCCAATGCCGGTTTGGTTCACAATGTCCCCTCCTCTCATTTGATGGAACGAGTATAGCCCAAGCATCCCGCAAAAAACACCCCCTATCTGGAGAATTTCGGGGGAATCCATGAAATAAGGACATGCCGATACCCATTCATACGGTTTTTCCTATCCTGTTGTATCCTACCATACGTCCGTCTGTTTGGGCAGATGGGTTTGCCGTTCTTGTTTGCCTTCCCAAACCGGCACCCAGGACAGGCCGATGACCCAACCATTGCCCCTGTAAGCCTCTGTGTCCCCTTCTTCGGCGCAGGGCCATATTCTCCCCCACCTAGGGCGGCTCTGCCCAATTTAAGCGGCTTTCAAGGACACTGGCAGCGGCCACCATGGGCAGCTTTATGGCACAAGTGATGTAAAGCAGAGAGAAAAAGCCGGACAGGAATCATGACCTTCCTATCTGGCACTCTTTGACCCACACCA
>CALXAO010000185.1 GCA_944386295.1 uncultured Clostridia bacterium
CCTTTATAATACATCATCCTAAAAAGACGATAGATCTGAGTCGTGGTAATATCATCACTAGCAATGTGCTTGCTTTCAATCTCATCTACCAAGCACTTACTCTCAGGCTTACCTTTCAGATAATAGAGAATTCTCTCAGTAGCCAATTTGACTTTCTGATAGGTGGGGTTGGTCTCGTTCTTTTGTTTCCAACCAAGATACTTTGTCTGTTTCATATTGGCACCTCCAAAGAAATTGTGGAGTAGAGTTTAAATACTCTACTCCACAATGATAATATATCTTTATCCCTGGATATCTTCCAGTCTCAAAGGTTTAATACCCATGATCTTCTTAACCTGCTCATCCAGGTTGACAAGTCCCTTATTGATAGCACCGGATACAATAGGGGAAGTAACCATTCGAGCATTGAAGGATCGACTAGAAGCTACACAGTGAATAGTCTTACTAGGATCGAAAGTGGAATAAGGTTCCTCACCAAGAGGGAATACACTCTTAGCTACACCCTTATTCGCAGATTGCAATACGAGCTTGTCATTCCATTACGAGTGATCGCAACTCACTCTCTTATGGTTTCCCATAAGCTTAGATCATATGTCCATCCTATTGGGTAATAGGAGCAGGATTTTTCTTCTGCCATAAGCTTGCAGTTCTACTCCCTCGTTAAGGGATGATCGTTGAACCTTCATCTATCACTTCCTTTTTTACCAGATGAGTGGCTGCTGAAGACCCAATCTCTATATTTTTCAAACTATCACGCTCATCTTTTCAGATCACGTTGTAGTATATAGAGCTCTAAGGGATTGCCAGCAATTAACCCTGAAAACACATGGATTTCTCCATATGCTGTGACTAGTCTCACCAATGCCCATATTGTCGAAATACTTGATATAGAACTCGATGCGTACCCCATCGGTATTCTTAAGCTTACCAGTGGGAGCCATCGCATAGTCCGGATCAATAGTATTTGCATGGGGAATATTGTACTTCTTATAAGTAGCTTTCTTGGATTTGATCTTCTTCTCATAAGCATCTACGATCTTTCTCAGAGAAGGAGATAGCTCTTCTAGTTCACAGGTTCTATAGATCTTGATGTCCTCTATGATACCTGTGTACTTAGCTTTAATACGGATACGACCCAGATCAGAGACGAAGTCTTCATCCGTAATATTCTTCAGAAGGATATTGGCATCCTCTTCATCAAAGTTATTCTGGAAGATAATCAAAGGGTCTCCCTCTTGGATAGCATCTCCCACTTTGACGAGATTATAGACGTTCGTGGTAGCACCCAGCTCTACATCAGACTGAGCAACCACCTCAGAACCGAGAGCTTCAGACAGCCACTGAGAGATAGAGGTAGAATCCTCGAATCCTTCATCAGTAGCCATGATAGCAGTATAAGCCAATACGCCTACATCATATGCCAGATTATTGGTCTCTCCATTCTTATTAGAGAAAGACTTATTATCCCAGGCAATGACATTATCCTTCTTGAACTTATCTCCACTCTTATGAGTGGTAGTGAACTTGATGGTCAGATAGAAACCACCATCAGAGTTCTTTCTCACTTCATCTTTCAGAGAGATGAAGCGACCAGTACCATCCGAATACTTGATGATCATGTGATCATCGGGAACAACTTCTTCCACAGTGCCGTCCATCTCAGCTCTGATGATGTAGTTCTCAGAGCTCATATAAGTCATAGCCTCATCGGCACCATTGGTAACCAGAAGAGGCATAGACTTATTAGTGGGCATAGAGTGCTTGGAAGTTTGGATATAAGTCATGGCAGTACGGAACGGGTCATCGGTAACCCATATGCTTTCACATATGGCCAGATCATATAATCATCCTATTGGGTAATAGGAGCCGGATTGTTCTTCCCTATACAGGGTTCTACTCTCCTACAAGGAGATGATCGTTGAACCTTCATCTATCACTTCCATTTTACCAGATGAGTGGCTGCTGAAGACCCAATCTCTATTCTTTTCAAACCATCACGCTTGTCTTTTGGACTACGTTGTGGTGAATAGAGCTCTCAGGGATTGCCAGCAATTAACCCGGGAGCACATACAGGTTTCCCCATATGCGGAGATAAAGTTTCTCTAGTACTACCAAAGGGCGTTACCGCCTCAGTGATAGAGAGCCGTTTCGTAACCGACTTGATATTCGGATCGGTATTCTTGATATAGCCACGCTTACCAGCGATGTCCATATCAATGGTAGTCTGTCTATTGATACCCACGTTGGTAGAGAAGCCGGTAGACAATGCCAGCTTGCCCACCATGGAGGGATCATAAGTACGCTTGTCCAGAGAGTATGCTCTATCTGCATTCAGACCAGACAGACCTTTGAAGGTAGCAGAGTTAGCAGCCTCTTGCTCCAACAGAGGAGACATAGAGGACAGATCGGACATAACAGGGTTCGTAAAGATAGCATCGATAACAGCAGATCTCTTAATAGAGAATCCCACTTTCTGTCTACTATTCTTATTACGAGCTCTATAGTTTTGATACTCCTTAGCAAGCACCTGGTAGAGATGTCCTGCTACAATCTCACTGGTTCTATACCGATTAGAAGACAGATCAGTATGCTTAATATACTTATTGTCTGGCAGCAAAGAATTAGCATAGATCAGAAGATCTATGTAATTATCTGGTACTCCACAGTCTCGACAGACTTCTTTGGTAATAGGATCTAGGAACAGCTCAGCAAAGTTATCAAGGCCATCAGCCAAGATACGTCCACCAAAGTTATCGAGATAATCAAGCCATGTTGACTTCTTGTTAAGATCTGTGAAATTGTAGGATTCCGTATCACAATCCATAAGGCCGTTAATAAGCATAGAAGAGCTATAAGTAAGCTTATAAATGAAATAACCGTCAGCAAAACGAATCACCCCATATTTATCCGGGTCATACTTGACTCGTTTCTCGGAGAAGTTCCATTCAATACCTGCCCTCTTCAGAATATCGGTAAAAGGAACCGAGTTGCCAAGTACGACAATGAGAGGGATCTTATTCGCCATGATACTTGCTCTGGAATATGTATGCTTATTGGCGGGTTTCTTGGAGTTATACACTTCCAACAGTCCGGGAGAATCAAATATCATGAGATTGCCAATCTCCGTAGCAATCATACTACCATATCCAGAGTAGACCACTGTATTGGTCTCTTTATGGATAGCAATGGGAATACCCATATTTGGATCAATCGTGTAATTGGCATGGTAATAGTCCTGGTCAAAGTAGAACTTGTAGGTCTTCGTCTCGATCCAGTTGAACTGCATCGCCAGATCGATATAGTCTACAGGGAGTTCATACTTATCACAAGTCCGTCTGTTATCACCCAGAGACTTCTTAATATCTCTCCCTTCATAAGAATTCAGAGCTTTAATCAGACGGTCAGATCCTGCATAAGATTTACCCGTACCACCATAGCGAGAAATCATGATCTTGCTATAGTTAGAGACCACCTGTACAGTATCATTATCGGTCTTAGTACAGGGAAGGTTGAACAGCTGACCAGCGATCACCTTATCATTACCGCGAAGCTTCATAAACCGATTGTTGATAAACTTCGGCATATCAAACTTGATCGTGAATCGCTTACCGTCAGCACCCTCCATCTCCACCGTATAAGTATCGATATAGTCCTCAGAAGTAGACGTGTCTTCTACTTCAATATTTCTGACGACGATGGGATACTCTTTATCAGCAAAGGACTCCAGAATCAGTCTGACATCCTCATCGATATTGTATTCCTTATTGAAATTGACGAACTGCATATTCTCCCATTCATCATCATTGATAGATGCTACCTTCAGATGGGAAACAGGCAGTTCCTTCTTACCCTCAGGATGCTCAATGAGATCTTTCAAAGATTTACCAGAAGTGGCTTTCTTCTCCAGGAACTCATCATTCAGTTTCGTCATACGAGAAGCACGAGCAGAGCTGAACTTAGGCTTACCATACTCATCATCAGAGATATCTTGGATGATTTGCATGACTCGCTCATCGTCAATCATAGCAAGAGCTTCATCCTCATTGGTAGCATTTGCAGCAGCGACTGCTATGCTATCCACCAGCTGAGATTTCTGCTCTTCCTTCTGATCTTCTTTATCCTGCTCAATATCCTTAGAAGTAACCTTCTTCTTGGCTACTGTACCAGTTGCTGCAGCCAGAGTACTATCATAGAGCAGACTCTCCATATTAGAGAGCAAGATAGGATATTCAGAAGTATTATACTGGTTTACATTGAATGCAAACCAGTTGGGTTTACGGACAAAGAGAAAGACAAACCCAGCGAGTTTCTCTTTCATCATCTTATGATCGATATTGATCATACGAATGATATTATAAATCGGATTATTAGGCTTTCCATATACCTTAGATCCATACTTCCCCATCCAGTATTCCAGGGGAATATATACGATCTTAGTACCATACTCGGCCATCGCTTCGCAGATCTTCAGAAACCGAGTCTTAAACTGGGAATATCCAAGCCCATCTAATCCTGAGAAATCAAAATAAGTATTGTTCTCGGGATTGGGAGATTCAGCTACTCGCAACCCCATTCCTTCTATCTTAGATTTCAGAGTGGGTTGAACCTTCTCCAGGAACAGTTCACTATCCATATCTAAAACCTCCCTTATTGATTATTAGGTTGTTCGAGATAGGCATATTTAGTTAAAAGAAACGGATACCAACATTTAAGTATAGCTGTGGACGCGGCTATAAGCATGGGAAACCTCGTTGCAGAATTTTGTTGTACACCTAGAACCTCCTAAACATAGGGAGTGGGCCATGATCGGCCCACTCCCTGTACTTTTTTAATTCTGACACACCAAATTAAAGTACTCTTGTATGGAGGTATTACAATGGAAATTGATAAGAGCAAGCATTTGATCTCCATCATTCTTCCTGCGTACAATGCTCAGAATACTATCAAACGTACTCTGTCCAGCATTGCCATGCAGGAAAACATAGATGAAATTGAGGTCATCATCGTCGACGACAGGAGTAAATACCCGGAAAAGTATGATGAGATTGCAAAGCAATTCTCTCATATGATGAAGATCCGTGTTATCCATATGGATAAAAACGGTGGTCCGGGTGCTGCTCGTCAGGTAGGTTTCGATCATTCTAACGGCGAGTACATTATGTGGATGGATGCTGATGACACGCTCATTTCTGCTGATACGATCAAGACTCTGAAGATCGTCATGGATCAGAAGAATATGGACTGTGTCTACGGCAAGTTCCTTGAAGAGAACGAGGACGGTAGCATCTATCCTCATGAAGTCCATATGGTTTGGATAACTATGTCCCCTATGTCTAGTAATAGGCATAGGCTACCGGGTTTATTGCAGGTAAAGCCTAAAGCATCTCTACTACAACGTAGTCTGAAAAGACAAGCGTGATAGTTGCGAAAGCAGAAAGAAGTGAGGTGATTATACTATGGTCAAATCCTAAGGTATAGTAAATGGCAGATCATGCAGCGACTCACCTGTCAAATGGTGAACGTTCAACGACTATCTCCTTGAGGGAGAGTAAAGCTCGAAGCTAATGCGAGAAGAAAAATCCGGCCCCTACACAGAGGGTGAAGAAATAGTCTACTCTCATGGGAAACCATGAGGCCGAAAGGCATTCATAGAGTTGCGTCTATGAATAAATATAAGGTGTTTGGCAAACTGTACCGCCGGTCATTTTTGGAGAGATATAGTATCCGTTTTAATACGTCCCTGTCAAACGAAGTAGCTTAACGGCAATCTTAGCATATAGAGAAATCTGTATGTTTTCAGGGTTAATTGCTGGTAAAACCTAAAGCGTTATTCACCACAACGTGATCTGAAAAGATGAGCGTGATGGTTGCGAAAGCAAAAAAAGTGATAACGATGGGTTATGGTTAAATCCTAAAACCTATTTACAATGGTAGTTCAGCAGCGACTTATCTGGTAGAAAGGAAGTGATAGATAAACGTTCAACGATCATCTCCTTACGGGAGAGTAGAACTGCAAGCTTATGGCAGAAGAAAAATCCTGCTCCTATTACCCAATAGGATGGACATATGATCTATGCTCATAGGAAACTATGAGGCAATCCATATGATTGCTCTTATAGGGTTGCGCCTATAGGAAAATGCTGTATATCGTGTAAAAATGGCTAAATCAAACTCCATAATAATTCCATATATAAGGAGGTGAAAATTTGAATTATATATGGCAAAATTATAGAATAAAATTATATCTGAACGCTACACAACAAGAACAATTTCTTCGCATATCGAATGCTTTTAGATTTTGCTATAACTGGGGATTGAATTTTTGCAATGCAGAATATGAAGCAGGAAGAAAGCACCCTAGCTTTGTAACAATGACTGGAGCTTTTACCGAATATCGCAATAATCCAGAACATCAATGGTTATTGGAATTCAATGTGGCAACATGCCGCTATGCTCTTAAAAATGTCAGAACTGCATTTGAGAAATTTTTTACTAAGAAATGCAGATATCCAAAATTTAAAAAGAAACGATATGCGGAAAAGAAGTTTAAAGTAGATGGATGTAAAATTACATTCTATAACAATGGTACATATGTTCATATTCCGGGTCTTGGTAGACGAATGTCAGATCTAGTGTATTGCGGAAATCATTCCATTCCAATTAGACCTGATGTCGAATATCATAACGTATATATCAAATTTGACGGCATTGACTATTGGCTTTCTTTATCGGTTAAGATGAGAAACCCAATAGACATGGATGAATTTGTACTGCCCGGTGAACCACTAGGGATTGACATTGGTCTTCGGACTGCAGCAACATTATCCAATGGAATGGAATTTGCTGGAGTAAACAGATATCGAGAGCATATTCTAGATAATCGTCGAAGAAAAATTCAATCTGCAATTACCCGTGATATTGAACGACGTAAAACCATTGCAGCTCGTACGAAAACCAAGTATGAGGATATCCCTAAGTCTAAAAATCAACGTAAGCGTGAAATTCGATATCGTCAAACATTGCGAGATATAT
>CALXAO010000186.1 GCA_944386295.1 uncultured Clostridia bacterium
TTGCCAAATAATACTTTAATTTTCTTCATAGTGGTCTCTCCTATCTTCTTATCAGTACAATGGTTAATATAATGAGTGCAAGAAGCACTCCTATTTCTATAATAGTGTGGGTCATCGTTTTCTCCTATCTTTGGTTGGTTTCTTAGCATCATATGGAGTCATGTCCACGTCATTATCTCCATTGATACGGCAAACCAGATCAGCATAGCAAGATGTCTCATTATTATAAGGCTTAGAGGAAATCTCTTTGATTGTCCCATTATTGCCAATCATCTTGACAACTGCTTTCAGCTTACCAGGCACTCTAGAAGGAATAATCGAATATGATACTACTTCCCCATCCAGAGTACCCTGCTCAGATAATCCATATACATAAGAGCCGAAGAAGAAATTCATCATTCGGCTATTATTGATAGGATCAAACTCCACTGCATTACGACCGGGAATTGCACCAGGAACCACAATCTCTTTCCCTCTAATGGTGCACTGTTCTCCAGTCTCTTTATCGTATACTCGTCGTTTAAACCCGGGCTCTAACCCGAATTCACCCATCAGTTTCTCATTGATCTGAATGTCTTTCTCTTCCATTTCACATTCTCCTTTACTAAAGAATGGCTACTATGGGTGTCCCATAGTAGCCCCAAGATTTGATGGTTGTAACTCTCTATTAATAAATTCGTTATACCTCCTGTAATTAATCGAAACGAGGTGTGATTATCCATGGCAAAGTTCTCACCTGAGAATACATATACCCTGGAACAATTCATTCAGGCTGGTAGAATGACTACAGTATCATACAATGCCTTCTCGTACAGAGAGCCGGTATCGAATGGTACTATCGTGTCTATTCTAAATACTATTGATGACTATATGCCTGAGATAAATGATTATGCTGTCAACGTACAGCTAGATCGTCTCCAGTATATGAAGTATCGCTTTAAACCTAAGCTGTTGTGCTATGATGTTTATGGCAATACGGAAGTATACTGGATCATTCTTAGAATGAATGGCATTATCGATGTAAAGGATTTCGATTACAAAATCTTGAAAATGCTTCGAGTCGATGACATGGACACCATCCTGACTAATATCTACAATGCATAATATCAGTGGATGGCTCTCTATAATTCCAAATATGGTGCATAAAAGAGGAGTACTCCTTATGGGAGTACTCCTTCTTCTTATGGTATTTGGACAAAGGGCATGACGACAAAGGGATGATAATAACCGTGCTCATCTCTCTTATGAGCTTCCTGAAGAAGATCTCTCATTCTCAGGAAGTCCTGATGCATAGCGGCTGTACTAGCAATAATAGAATTGCTACTAAATTTGAAATCCTCAGTTCCATCTAGATAGGAGATGGCATTACTATCCCTTACCTCTTCAATGAGGTTCATATTATACTTAGCAACCATGCCGTTGTTGACATCTTCATACATGTCTTCTCGCAAGGTTGTCTTAGACACAGGAGGCATTCCTATGTCTTCAATCATCGTCATAGTACCCGGATGATAGGGGATATAGAAATAGTCTTGATTGCTTGCATCAAAACGTTTCTTAATGCGCTGGATACCCATATACATCTCACCTGTATGAGTAGTCTCCGGGGCCAGCACAAATCCACCATCAGTATTATTCAGAATCAGCATTGACTCAGAGATATTGGATCTTCCCAGGAATCTTACCAAGTCTGCTTTATTCTGTTTTCTTCCTTCATCAATGTGCTTACTAGCATCACGGTTCAGCTGAGAGGCAGTCAGAACCGGGATCTTTTTATTGGCAGCAAATACCTTAAACTCGTCGATGACTGCACCATACTCGAGCCGAGTATCTGCATATCTTTCAGTAGAACGAATTCGTCCAATATAGTCTTGGACCATCATGATACACTCTTTACCCATATCCTCCAGATCTTCTACCAGAGTATATAGATAAGAAGTATCACAAGAGTTAGAGGGTTTATACTTGATAATGATATCAATGGGGTTATTGTCAGAGAGCTCCAGTCGGCCTGTCTCTCTCATCAATCTCATGACATCATTAACCGTAAACTCTGTAATCTTAGAGCTACGATGAATAGACATATTAAAGAGTCGGCAAATCGATTCTGCTATTCTATTCTCCATGGTTAGGACTACGATACATGGTTTCTTAGTAGGATCTTTCGTTTGAAAATTGCGATTATACTGTTTGACCATATAAGCTATATTGAGGAGGGTCATTGACTTACCCTCGCCCGGGAGGCCGAAAAGAGTGTATACACGTCCCTCTTCTAGACCTCCGCCAAAGAGCTCATTCAGGGCCTGATTCCCCATCATGAGTTTTCTGGAAGGATTGGCTACCTCATCATAAGTCTCTCTTACTCTAGTCTCGAAAATTCCTTCTTCGAGACTAAACATTTCGTCTTCTTCTACTTCATTCTTATTCTTTCGGAATACATTCTGGCTCTTAGTGACTTGCTCTTTATATTCCTCGACCAGTTTTGCTCTCTCAGCAGGATTACTGGTCGTTTTGAATGCAGTACAGATATTGACCATATTGTCAATATCTTTATAAACGAATGCTTGATCGATGGTATTGCTCACCATCTGATTCAGCCACTGGATATCCGATGTGCCCAACTGCTCATAATTATCTATACTATCGGTATCTGTGATGTGTCCTTTGATCTGATAGAGAATCAATTGCGGATCTGTCAGGTTATGGGTCAACCTGGCATCCAATCCCTTCTTGATGAAGTCTATCATCTCTTTCTTTTCATTGTCGCCTTCATACGCCTTAGGATCATAGGTCTTGAACAGATTCATCATATTCATGAGATGACTACGACGTATAGATTTATTGGCGCTGATTACATACATCATCATCATTCCCAGGATATGCTTACTAAGATTATAATTGACCAGATTCACTTGGCGCGCTGTGCTTTCCATTAACGACATATATATCAATCTCCTTTAGGAGAATTTACTAGCTGTAATTTGGTGTTCAAGATGGAATTTTTGTCTTACTTGGAAGTCTCTGAAAGCACCTTTTTCAATGCATCCAGAGAGATTATATCACTTCCATTCGTATGGTTGACATACATGACAAACTTAGTAAGTTCATCAATACGATCATCCATCAGGAAAGACAATTCTCCAAATTGCTTATCAAACTCATCCTTATCAATAGAAGCATCCACAAGCTGTTCAGGATTTTCTCGTGTTGTCTGATAGAACTTTACGTAGGGATTCTTCATCTCGTGGTAATACTTCTTAAGAAGGACAAGCTGATAAGTGGGAATACCTTTACAGCTTAGTCGTATGTAATTAGCGCCATTTGCATGCATAGCTTCCAGCTTCTGGATCATCTCATTAGGATCTGTTGTACCCAGCTCATCAATAGTGACTGTGACATACTGATCTGAGATAATGGGATAGAAATAGGGATAATACTGATACGTATTTGTATCCATCATACAGATCATGAATCCCTTATCCTCCTCTTCTCCAAATCTCCATCTAATAGGAGAAGAGATGTAATACATATCATTCTGGAGATTCATATGAGTATGTACATGACCAGCGAAGATAGGACCCCTACAGCTACTGAAGGACTCAATCGAGAATACCGGTTCTCTCTTAGAATTGAGATTCTCTACAGTAGCATTTGGCACTCCACCTACCAGAGTTCCATGTAGAAAACACAGGTCATAATCTTGAGAGAGGTACTGTTCATAATAGGCATATCCCTTGCCATACTCTTCAGGAATACAAAGGATCTTAACTCCATGAGTATGAACAAACTGGATATGGTCAATGATCCATACATTGTGATCAGGGTTTACAGATAGATCATAAAATAATCTCAGTTGTCCAGCATCATGAGATTCCGTCCCACTGATAATGATCAGATCTGCATTCCGTCTATCGCAGATATCCACACAGTAATTGATGAACGTAATTGCCCATTGTACTGCAGGATTATTAGCGGCAAACTTTCGATCAAAGAGATCTCCATCAATGGCTAATATATGGAAATCGATTTGCTCAATCTTACGTAAGAATTGATCAAATAATATCTGAAGTTCTCTCTGTGGGTCAATACAGCCAAAATGGATATCGGCTATATGTACCATCACAAGAGGATTCGTTCTATAGCTCAAAGGTTGGTCCATGCAAATACCTCCTTGAAAAGAAAGTAGATAGGAGAATTTCCTATCTACTTCTATAGTATATGGTCAGAATTTTTTATTCTTTTTCGGGATTGTCTTCTCATAATCATAGGACCCTCTCCGGTCATAGCAATACTGGAGAAGCATCACGATATGACGATTGATAATCCCAATGACATTATCCAGAAGGATAATGGAAGCCTCTTCGGGAGGCTCTTCCCAGTTATTCTCTTTAAAAGAGAGTGTAGTCATCATATTGGTACCGTTGGTTCTTTTAATATCCATGATGATCTGCTGGGTATCAGAGTACATCTTAACCGTTATAATGACATGATCAATTTCTGAAGTGATCACAAACCCATTCTCTCCTGCCTTATAAGAGGCTGAAGAATAGAGAAGAGAATCTCTCTTATTATTATAGAAGAAGATTTCTTCCGCTAAGCGAATGAAGGTTGCAAAACTCCAGAGCTGACCAAATGAGGGAGAAGTATTGAAGACCTTCTTACAGGCCCTCTTAAATCGTATTCGAGATATCAGTTTTCGTATCGGGTTAAATCCCGTATATTTCTTATCGATGATGTTTAGAAAACCATTGGAGAAGTTGGTTTTCACGATCTTTCCACCCATGATAGAAACTCCTTATACGATATGATAATTGTCAAAGATAAAGGCAAAATAGCGCTTAATATCTTTGACCATTAAGTCTACAATGACTTTGCTATTAGGAGTTTTGATTCCAGTGAATCCGTCAAAGGATATCGTATCGATAAATTCGAAACTAGTGAGATGGGAATAGTTCGTACGGAAAACATTATCCGCAAATTCCGTAGTTGGCTCCTCATATTTTCGAACAAGAATTCTCTTCTCTCCATCGCTGCGGAGTAATATGGAGAAGGTAGTCTCATTGGAGATATTCACTCCTCCAGTGCGTAATACAAAGGTATACCCAAAGGTATCCACAGGGTTCTTAGGGATTAGCTTGAACTGTAATCCATACAGTTTGTGATTGGGATTCAATCCAAGATCCATAGTAACTTTCTTATCCTGGAGAAAGTCATATAGATTCTTGAGATCATCATAGTGTATATCTGTAGTAGAGCAGATTTGTTTCCGAATCTCTTTCAGGAATACATCTTCACTCTTCTTCGCCTTCTTCTCGGCGATCTTCTGCAACAGCTTCTTGATCACCAGTATCTCCTTCTTTCTACGTAGATGTCATACAATACCTTGGAATAATAGCGTGTTAAAAGCTCGTTTAAAACCTGCATTCTGGCATATAGAACAGTTTTTTTATTTCGATTCTCTTTAAAGTCCAAGAGATCTAATCCAATCTCCACTTTGATATCTTTATAGATGACAAAGAGAGATTCATCCATGAAGTTGACTGTTATTGTAGCAATCGGCAGCTTCTCTGAGTTATAGAAGATATAGTCTACTTCTATCTCAAACAATTTTACTCTAATCTCTACAGATCCAATAGAGCGAGCATATGGGATATTCATCTCATGATAGCTGTTCAATAGACGACTTATGGTGAAGATCTCCTCATCAGTAATGATATGAGAAGACAGAGCACGATAGATATCGTCCTCAGTTACACCACGAGAGTCCAGTATCTTAAACAGAAAATCTCGAAACAATTAAACCACATCCCTTCCTTGGAATGCACGTTTAAAGCAGTTATCCACTTCCACGACATGATAGTAAGCATATACCAGAGACAGGAAGCAATTCATGCTCTTTTCAATGAATTCATAATGCTCAGGGTTATCATTCAGTAAAATATACTCATCGAATCCAATCTCATTCTTATTGAGTTGGAGTACAATTACCCCGCCATTCACATTAACCCCAAGCTCATTTTCCACAAGGTATTTATAACCACCTAGTTGTAGAAAGTAGTTAGAGGATATATGATTAGAGGTCTTAAAGTCCACAATATAGACTTTACCATTGATCTGGATTAGTAGATCCAATGTACCTCCATACCAAAGACAAGCAAGAGATACTTCGGAGCCAAGTATCTCTACTTTATTGCCGGCACGAATGAGACTATCATACCAAGCGAGAAATCCAAGAAAGGGAATATTATTCTCTGTCTTCTCTTTCTTCTTGATATATCTTTCAATCGCATTATGACACTCAGTGCCAATACGGGAAGCTTTTACCATGTAGCTTCCATATCGAACTCCCTTAAATCCAAGAGAGTTCGCCCAATACATGAGAGCATCTTTATGAATCATAGCATGGATAATCTCAGTTACACTAGGGACAATCCTGTTATGAGAGTTCACGTACTTATCCTTTGTAGTAAGATTATCCACACTCCATTTCATATTATCGAGAGCCAATTCAATCTGCAGGTTCATATACAGCCCTCCTAAGTGAGTTTACTGGTCTGTTTTACAAAAAATAAATGATCGAATATATAGTAAAGGAGAGTGGATCTCTCCACTCTCCCTTATACTGTCAAGCTACATGGCTAACAGTCTGGACAGATGGTACCTGGTAGGCACGACATCCATCCGCACTTTGCCAAATCTCTTGACGGTTTCAGATATGGAGCCTTTACAGGCAGCCACATCATCATCGGAGACGAACAGAACGTCTCCATTGTGACTACAGAAGAAACCTCTGTAATCGCGGTCATGGAAGACCGACATGGTCTTCACCCCCCTTTCGTGGGAAGTAAGAGAGATGCAGTGGTGGCTGCATCTCTCTTCACTTTTATAGTATACAATTGAAGATTCTAAGTTTTACGGTTCACTCTAATTGACAAAAAAATAAGAGGGAGAGCACTAGGCTCTCCCTCTATACTTCTTCAGCATTTTCGGATCTGCTCCAAGTTCTTCAAAGAACTCGAAAGGATCAATTACTTGCATATCCCTATCAGGGGTAATGGTATTCAGAGATACACTACCAGTGATGACTTTATTACCAATTAGAGCATACAAGTTGTTTGAGTTGAACTCATAATCTGGACTAGGACTAAACTTGGTGACTTGGATATTCCCATACTTATCAATCAGCATAGGGCACAAGTCATCATGTGGGTTTACCGTATTCGGTACAAATACCAATCCATATCTATGCTCTTTCAGAATCTTCTCTATACCTTCATTTGTGGTAAAGAAAAGTCTAAAAGTAAACACGTGAACGTCTTTAGATAACTGGTTATCTATAAGGTCAATACAATCATTGATCCTTACCACAGGTGCAAAACAGCTAGATCCAAATGCCAGATCGAGGCTGAAATTATTTTTCTTTTTATCTGGGTATTTGTGTATCTGAATGATAGGTGCTCCCTGAGCTTGATATCGAAGTGTATCTCCTATCATTTGAATGATAAGCTTGACTTCGTATACCCGGTCTCCGATTAGCCTTCTGGGGACGATCTTTACATCATCCTTATGACGATACATGAGAATTCTGTAGATGATGGCTCCGCCGAGACCACCAAATAGCAACATAGCTAATGCTGCCCAAAAGTTGTTCATATTATCACCTCATAGGTCTGACACTATATGGTTTCTTACTGTGCGGGTTTAAATAATAGGAGTATGGATTCTTACTCTTTATCATATTTATAAATCTTCTTTTATAAACAGGAACCGAGTCGCCTTCCATATATAACCCACTATCTAGTGTATGATTTGTTAATCTTTCATCCACTATGTCATTTAGTGGATATTCGAACAACATATCACCACGCTTCACTCTAGTGAACTTTGTCACTACCATGATATCTCTATCTGGTTTCACGACATAGTATACGCCAGGGTGATTAAATTCTCCTATCTCTTCCCCCTCATTAAAGTATTTTTCGCTCATAATATAGAAGGGGATAATAAACCCTTCATATAGATGAAGTACATCGTTTACCTTATCAAAACGTACTCGATTATACAAATTGAGTTTTCCTCCTACTATATATGGGATATATGAATCATCAATGACTTTAGTATCTCCATATGTAATAGGCACACTGAAATAATAATCTTCTGGATGAATTTCCCCTTTTATTATATCCCACCAATCCAATCTCATGAAATATTCTTCATAATCGGTGGGATGCTCAAACAATGGTTTTGTTTCTCTTAGTTTCCTAATCACCCTTACCGCATAGAAGATGGAAATACCCCATCCAACTATGTAGGCAGAAAAGATTAACGCTCCTAATGACATAAACATCCTCCTTTCTACAATTATAATATGTGATCAAACAAGTGTGATTTGACAAAGGGTAACCCCCGGGTGCTGGTAGCACCCGGGGGTCATATTTCATATGGAGGTAACAATGGGCAAACAATGGACATCAGCGACAAAGTTTCACGAGGAGTTTCGGGAAAAGCAACAAGTCGTTACGCGCGCATGTTTCAGAAAGGCACACATCAGATCACATACGAAAGGAGTTCTTATGGAATGGGATAAATGGAAAAGCAGAGTTTTGAGCGACCTTGTAAAGTTGGCTTTATCGATCGTTAGACCAGTGGCCATTCCAGTCCAACGATCGTTATTTCATAGTTATATTTTAAAATTACCTAAAGTCCCGCAAATAACCCCTTGTGGAACATAGTATTAAAATTCCGTCTAATAAGGAGGTTCTTGATATGCCCAAGAATTACTCGAATACTTATCTCTATGGTAAGTATCCCGAATATGATAAAGCATTGTTCAAGTTCATCATGGATGGTGAAGTGATTAATAAGGATGCCAAGGACTTCGAGGGCATCCTTTATGAAGTAAAACGGAGACAGACCATTCCCGCTTTGACAAAAGTGCTGAAGTCGGATGTAGTCATTCTGATGACTGCCCCTATTTCTCTGCCGAGACAGTTCAAAGTATTCTGTGCCAAAGATCTCCGTGGGAGCAGCAAGAAAGAACTGAAGGTCTATATCGACTGCACCGATATCTTTTCCAAGAATAAGGAAGGGAACTGGGTATGCAAAGAGATCGACCAGTTCATCTCCCATCTGATTTCGGCTATGGTCAATGTGATCTATTATAAGGACGAAAAAGTTCTGATGAATCACACTCAGTTGACCTCTCTTGGTGCTGCGGCATTCTCCTCCTTAATGACTCATATTGTGGACTACGTAGCCAAGATCTCTTCTACTCCGAAGAACAAGTCTTACTGTCAGTACCTCTGTGCCAAGTATTATATTGCAAATCTGCTTGGCAAGGATGAGAGTACTGATGGCAATTCTAATATTGCCCGTAAGTTTGCTGGTCTCTCTGAGAGAGAGTCTGATATCATCGATATGCAGCTCGAGGAGCATTCTTTCGATAACATCAAATTCTTTGCTGAGACCCTGTCTAGAATTCTTCGGGTTAGCAAGCTGACTGTGGATGTCATCGTAGAGCGGTGGATGTATCTCTATGGAGTATCCTCTGTATTTGCTCTGGAGCTCTTCCCTGCCTTCTCTGAGATGATGACTAACTGCTATGTGGGTGCCTACCTGAATAACCAAAAGACCATTGAGAAAGTCGCTGGTACTTCCATGGTTGAGTTCACTAAGGAAATTCTGAAAATTGGAACTGGGGTGGTATAAGTGATGACCACACAAGATCTGATCACGTTATATAAAAACGAAAGATCAGAGGCTAAGCTTGGTCAGCAATTATTCGCTATCCCACGTAAAGAGGAAATGGTCGATAGCCAACAACTCACTTATTACGTAGGAGATAGACGTGAAGTTGCTGTCAATATTCAGACCGAAATCTGTTTCCATCTGAAATGGCTTCGACTGAAGCCTATGACTCCCGAACAGTATTTGATCCTTCAAGAGTCTACGACTCCCATGGAGGATTTAATCACTGCTGGTTTGATCTATCCTTTCCTTCTCTTCATCAATGGTCATTTGATTAGATGGGAGAATATCACAATCATTATATCTCAAGAGAGATATGACATGTTGATTACTGGGCTAGATCAAGAATTTTTCGATCTGGTAAACCCAGATCGATTCTTGGATATAGCGACTGAAGTTCATACCCTTCAGCTTCCTGATAGTATTGAATATTATCAGGGAGGATATCCTGTTGATGAACATACGCTCTTTGCTTTTAACGAGCAAGGAGTTTTAGTTAAATCAGGGGATGCTTATATCCGGATTCAGAACTATGATACCACTGTAGAGGTAATCGACATCGATCCTGTACCTGGTGGTACCTTTATCTTTGCTGATGATCCCATGTATAAATACTTCCCTGAGAATGCTTTTGTATTCAATGCTGGAGTATATGATGGGAATGCCGATATTCAAGTATTGGCAACAGCAATGATGATTTATAATAACCAACTTCCGGTAACGGAAGACCCTAATGCTATTATGGTACGTATCTTCCATAACACCAAACTGGTTACACCTACTTACGATAATATTCGTAAGACCAATATCACAAATATTCAGGCAGATATATTTACCGCTCTTCAGGGCGGGGATGCTCCTGAATATATGGATAAGCTGAAACCTGAGTTTGATCCGCCTTACGATCAGAAGAAGTCTGATGAAGAAAATACGACTGGTATTCTCGATTATCTTGCACAGTATGATGCTATGCTTTTTAACCGCGTATATCAATCCAACAAAGACTTTGTTGAGCTAGAGGTAGATTATACATGGGTGCAGTCTCATTTGGATGAAGATGGGTATTTGAAGATCCCGAGAAGATTCCAAGATGGTGTAAACTTCTACATCATCGTTAT
>CALXAO010000187.1 GCA_944386295.1 uncultured Clostridia bacterium
TGGCAGACTTCCGGTTCATGTGCGTTGCCTTATTGATGAAGCAGCAAATATAGGTCAAATTCCAAATTTTGAAAAACTTGTAGCAACTATAAGAAGTAGAGAAATATCTGCTTGTTTAGTTTTACAAGCACAAAGTCAGTTAAAAGCAATCTATAAAGATAGTGCAGATACCATTATAGGTAATATGGATTCTCGAATTTTCTTGGGTGGTGCAGAGCCTACAACATTAAAAGAACTAAATCAAGCACTGGGAAAAGAAACTATTGATATGTTTAACACATCAGATACAAGGGGTAATAGTCCATCATACGGTAGAAATTTTCAAAAATTAGGCAAAGATTTAATGGCAGTAGATGAACTGGCGGTTATGGACGGAAATAAGTGCATTTTGCAACTTCGAGGTGTTAGACCGTTTTTATCTGACAAATATGATTTAAAACAGCACCCAAATTATAAATTTACTGCTGATTATGATGAAAAAAACAAATTTGATATTGAGAAATTTTTAAATCAAAAGTTAAAATTAAAATCAAATGATTTTTATTATTTAATTGATGATATTTAACTTTACTAAAATGCCTTATAACTTGAGTTTCAAAGTGTGGCATATAAGCCATTCTTTGAAACTTAATAATTACATAAACACCTTATAAACAGTATATAATCAACATTTTATTTTAACATATAAAATATTAAAAAATTAAACATATTTTGCAATAATTTAGACATTTTAATTTGATTTATATTATAATTTTTAATATAAAAATATTGAAATTTGTCTTACAATACAGTATGCTGTAATTATAAAGAATTACTTTATGAAAGGAGGTAAAACTTTGAAACGTGATGCATTAGTCACTGTAAGACTTCCATCAAGATATAAAGCTAAACTTGAACAATGGGCAGAACGTGATGATTGTTCAATCTCAGATATTATAAATAATCTCATTTGTAACAAAATACGTAGAGAAAAAAACCATGAAAAAAAACTTAAAAATCAGAAAGATGGTGAGTAAATGAAAGATTCCAATGAGCTATTAGAAAGTATTAAAGACATAATAGAAATCAAAGGACAATTCATAGATGGTTTTATTTCAATAGATATAAAAAAAGAAATTCATGATGAAAATGGTAATGTTATTCCAGCAAGATTACACTTTATGAACAATAAAACTATAATCTATGTACTGAATAATATTACTCAAAGGAATCAAAATGGAGCTCAAGCAAATTTAGAACCTTACAAAACTTCAAATGGTCAGATATTAACTTTTAATATTCTTGTGGAACTGATTTTGAACGATGCTACATTATCACCTTTTATTAAAAATATTGATAAAAAGGTGTTCGATAAGGTGGCGAAAGAGTCCATGAACACAATGTTAAAAACTTTACCACGCTGTAATAGTGTTAAAACAGACAATCTATATATTCCAGTAACTAAATTATCCAGAAATATAAACAGAGTTGTAGCAGCAGGTTTAAGTGGTGTAATTATAGATGTAGGCAGTAAAAATAGTGATAAAAAAATATATACAAACTGTATTATATCTTTTGATAATGATAAAACAAATCTTTCAAAAAATATAAGTCGTTATGATACTTTAGTATATAATGCTATTGCAACTTATGCAGATTATTGTGATACTGATAAATTAATAACTTTAGAAAATATTTATCGTATTATGGTAGGTGATAAAGGTAATACTGCACCAAGTAAAGAACATCTTAAAAGAATTAAAGAAAGTATAGATAAAATGCGTGTATGCTTAGTAAAAATAGATTGCACTGATGAAGTAAAGGCATACAAAAAAACCAATATGACAAGAGATAATAAAAGTCTGCAAACAAATATAGATGGCAAATTTTATTATGATACTTATTTATTAGCTGGAAGTTGGGTTAGTGCCATTATAAAAGGGAAAGAAGTTAATGCTTTACATCTAATGGAAATACCTGTTATGCTGAGCTATGCCAAAATCAGTGGACAAATTTTAAACATTCCATCTTATTTATTGGACACCAAACACATACTTTCAAACACAGAAAAAAATCTAATAATAAAAGATTGTTTATTGAGACGCATCGCAGGTATGAAAAATGAAAATAGTTTAATTCAAAAAACAATTTCACTGTATAGTTATCAAAAAAATGGTAAATACAGACAAGGTTTATATGAACAAAATACACAAAAACCAAATATAAGTAAAAAAGAAGCTGGTATAATAAGAAATTCAGCGAGTAAATATTTAGATTATTGGACACAAGTTGGATACATAAAAAATTATGAATTTAAAAAAGATGGACAAATTTTTTCAAGCATAAAAATTGATATATAATTCAATAATTGACCGTCTAGTAAGGCGGTCTTTTCTTTTTAATAAATTATTTTTGCGTAAAATCAATATGTTAAAGTTTAATTTATTGCCACATAATTTTATGTAAAAAATATAAATAAAGTTAAATATATGAATTAGCAATTAGCTAAAAAATCTTCTTCGATAGGCGAGATTTGGGTACCGATGGGCGAGATTTGGGTACCGGATAGGCGAGATTTGGGTACCGATAGGCGAGATTTGGGTGCTACGGACACATGTCCACGAACTCAAAAACCCCCATTTTTATATATTTTAAATTCTTAAATTTTTCGTTTTTTTCGTTTTTTTACGTTTTAAACTCCAGAAAAATTTTTCTCAAAAATCAGCCGTAAGTACTGTAGGTATACTGTAAGTACTGTAGACAGCACGACCGACTTTAAGAGGTCGGTCATACTGTCAATAACCCTTGCTAATTTAAAATCTCCTTTTTTATCCTTGTAAAGAAAGAAATAATTATGCCTAAGTTTTTAATAATCCGTCCAAGATAAAATCGACAATTTCTTGTTAAGTAATCATACTAAAAAAATTTATCTTCATCAGCAAT
>CALXAO010000188.1 GCA_944386295.1 uncultured Clostridia bacterium
TTTCAAAATCATCTTCAAACCCTCGTATGTTATCAAGCTCTATATTGTATCTTTTGCCTTGCTTATCAACACAAGTTGCGTAATCTATCTCAGCATCTGCAAATTTATTTTTCCAAATACAAATCAGCAATCCGATATCTTGAGTCTTTAAGTTTAAAACCTTTGTGCCATAAAGAGCATAGTCTTTTTCTGTCATCATTCTTTCCTTTCAAGTATCAAATCTGAATAGATATCCTCAGGTTTTTGTGGGTCTATTAAAAACTCCTTCATAAATACAAATCTTTCACCAAAAGAGTTTTCACAAATTACAGTGTCAAAGTTATAGAATCCAATTACTTTGTAGTACTCGTTATCAGAATTCTTAAAGCCTTTAATCTTTTTAAGTTTGTATTTTTTGCCTAATTCAATCATTGCTACTCCTTATATTCATTTACAGCAATGACATTCATCACTCTTAATGAGTAAAATATCAAGCAAACTCTTTCAAAATGTATCATTCAGACACAATTTATCTTTCGAACACTATTTAAACGTTAATAAAACAGGTTTTAAATGCCATTTAAAAATTCTTGTTGTCAGGATAGTTTATAAAAAATGCGTTTACAGTATCAGAATCTCGTCTTAAATTTTCGACGACTGGAGTAAGATTATACAGCTCTTCAATCTCTTGTTGCGTCCTGCAAAAATAATCAATAACATTAACTGTATTGTAAATCCGCTCAGCTAATTTTTCTAACTTCCTAAAATCTTTTTGTTTAATCTTGTATTTCTTGCTTTTGCTCATACGACCTCCTTTTTAGGTGTCGTATTCATCACTTAAAGTCAGAATTTAATCAAGTATTTACAAATATCATTATTGCTAAATTTATGATATGATTATTTAGTTAAAGTGTGGGGAATTATAATGGCTGTTAATTTAGATATTGATATAGATTTGGGAACAAAATATCTTACAAATATTAGTGCGTACTTTTTAGGTGCCATTTTTGCATCTGATGAATTTGTTATAAAAGATGACAGGAAATTCTGGGTTGCACCAGTAAGACACAATAAGAATATGGTATCTAATATTGATATAGAGCAACATTACAATAATATTAGAACACTTGCTCGAGATATTAATAAAACTACCATAATAGCAGAATTAATAAATTCAAATGGATTAAATACGGGGAAATTTACTTCAAGAATGGTTGGTTTTGGTACGTTTTTTGAAAGTTCTATAAATTTGCAATTAGAAGATTTTATAGAACCAGTAAGAGTGGCTTTGTTTTCATCAACAAAATTAATTCAACAGTGCTTCTTAATTGGAATGTTTGATGGAAGAGGATACTTTGACATAAATAGTAAAAATGCAAAAGTAAGGTATTTAGCTATAGATTGTGCAAATCCAAACTTGGGTAGTTTCTTATGTGAAGTTATTAATAAATATGGAATGGAATACAATTATAATGAATCAAGAGAAAGAAAAGAAGGAGGACGCCCTAGAAAAAACCAGGTACGTATTAAGGGGGCTGAAAAATTCCAAGAAAACGTAGGTTTTATATCTTCACAGAAAATAAATCAAGTATATAATTTATATGATGAAAATTTGTACGAAATAAAAAACGTAGATGATATTTTAATTGGATTAAAGCAAATTAGGAGAAAGTAACAATGGTAAAAAATATTATATATTATGGACCGCCGGGTACCGGTAAAACATATCACATGCAAAAGTTAATTAGTGATTATACTGATTATAAAATTACAGATGATGAAATAGTAAAAGCCTATACTAATTATTCACAAGACTGGTTATTATTTGCTTTGATAATTCTCCAAAGTAATACAACTATGACAACAGAAGAAATAATTAAAAAAGTAAATTTTTTAAATTTAGGATATAAAGGGCATCCATCTGAAAAACTTACAGAACATTCTTTAAACGAAGATGAATTAATTACAAAATCTCAACCTAGAATCTTTTTTGAAAATGATGGCAGATGGTATGTAGATAGACTGAGATTATTTGAATATGAACCAGAATTTGGAAACAAATATATAAAATCAGAAGCAATTGATCGTAGATACGATTTTGTAACATTCCACCAGTCTTTTGTTTATGAAGATTTTATAGAAGGTATTCGCCCTGTTTGTAATACAAAAGACAACATTGAAGTTGGTGATCAAAAAACAAATAGCACAATTAAATATAGTATCCAAGATGGTATTTTCAAGCAATTATGTCAAAAGGCCATAGATAATCCACATAAACAATATGCTTTATTTATTGATGAAATAAATCGCGGTAATATAGCTGAAATATTTGGAGAATTAATAAGCTTAATAGAAACCGATAAAAGAAAAGGACAATATTGCGAATTAGAAACAATTTTACCATATTCCAAAAAGCCATTTTCGGTACCATCTAATCTAGATATTATTGGAACTATGAATTCTGCAGACAAATCTATTGCAGGAATAGATATAGCCTTAAGACGAAGATTTGAGTTTATCAATCGTCCTTGCGATTATAATTCTTTAAAAAATACTATTTCTGCCAATGGTATTAATCCTAATGATATAGAAGGCATTGATATAATAAACCTATTAAAAACCTTGAATCAAAGACTGGAATTATTGTTAGATGAAAATCATATTATAGGCCATGCATATTTTATAAAAGTGAAAAGTGCGTCCGATATTATAGATATAATCAGAAAGAAAATAATTCCGCTATTAGAAGAATTTTTCTTTGATGATTTACAAAAAATTCAATTAGTTCTTAATGATTTAGATGAAAATGGCGAATTACTGGCAAATGCAATATACACGCACAAGGAACTAGATGTTGAAAAAATATTGCCATTTGTGAGCGATTACGATATCGAAAATAAAAAGACATATAAATTAAATGAAAAAATTTCAGTAGAATCTATAATTAAGATATATCAAACATAGGTTGTATAATGATTCTAAAAGTTTTAGAACATCAAAAAATACATATAAGAAAAAAAAGAGATTTGAACAAACTACAGATCTCTTATTCTGATGCTGAAATAATAAAAGCAGTTGATCAAAAAAATGGTTTTATATTTAAATGGGGTAATGATTATGTAATACCACAACAATGGGTTGGACTCATTTCCTGTAAAGATTTTTCCATAGAAATACTTCCTAAAATATCTGATATAAATGAATTAGAGAAATCTTGTGAAATTTTGTATAAAATGCTTGAAGTTGTGTACGATGTACCTATAAAAAATGGGATAAATGCGAAAGTTAAGCTTATTCAAAATGGATTAATTGAGCTTTTTATTACTAATTATATTGAATATATAAAAAAATATATTCAGTCAGGTCCTATATTAGATTACAAAAAAAATATAAAAAATTTAAAAGCAGTAAAAGGGAACATTATTTTTTCTGCTCAAATCAATCACAATGCAATAAATTTGACAAAATTTATGTGCAAGTATTCTAAAATGGACATGGACAATAAATATAATCAGATAATAAAATTAACATTGATTAAAATGAAAAATTTATCAAGGAATAATATCAACAAGAAAATGATACAAGAATTGTTGCAAGTTTTTGATTCTGTAAAATTAAATATTAATTTGGATTATAAAAATATCTGTGTAGATAAAACACACTATAGATTAAAAGATATTATTAAATTAAGTCAGTTATTTTTAGACAACTGTTCAGCATCTTTAACATATGGAAATTATAATATTGTATCCTTGTTATTTGATATGAATAAGTTGTTTGAAAAATATATTTATACACAACTAAAAAAAATATATAAGCAGAATATTTGGTATCAGTATTCTAAGGAATTTTTATTAAAAGATGTGAAAACAGGAATTAAAAAAGTCAATTTAAAACCTGATATGTATTTGAAATTAGAGAATTTTAATATCATTATTGATACCAAATGGAAAAGAATGGATAATACCACAATAAAAGAATCTGATGCATATCAAATGAATGCTTATTTATCAGTCTTAAATAATACAAAAAAATGTATAGTTATTTATCCGAAAAGTTATAATAATGTTGAATTAGATAATTCATTTGTTATTCAAGATATGAAAAGAGATAAAATTATAAATACTAAAACAGTTGATTTACAATTACTTTTAGACAAAAATGATGATAGGTTTATTGAGAGATTAAGAAATTTTGTTGTAGGAGAACAGGCATAAAGATATGAAAAATAGTATAAAATTATTTAATACAGATTGTTTAAATACAATGAAAGAATTAAGAGATAATACGGTTGATCTCATTGTGACAGATCCTCCGTATAATCTTGGTAACTTTATGAAAGAACGTGCAACTAATTTAAGACAAATGCGTCCAAATTCTTTTTATAATGCCGGTTGGGATGATTTGTGTTATCAAGATTGGTTAAACAATATGAATGTATTTTTTGAACAGGCTTCTCGAATTATACGAAAAGGTGGGTCAATGATAGTTTTCATGTCTCTTATAAAAACAGAGTCTGTAATAAAACTTGCTCAAAAGCATGGGTTTTATTACAAAACAACCGGAATTTGGCATAAAACAAATCCTATGCCAAGAAATATGAATTTACATTTTATAAATTCTGTAGAAGGATGGATATATTTTACATATGAAACGCATACCGGAACATTTAATAATAATTCAAAAGTCATGCATGATTTTGTTGAAAGTTCTTTAACTCCAAAAAATGAGAAAAAATATGGTTCACATCCAACACAAAAACCAGAAAAAATAATTCAACACTTTGTAGAACTACTATCAGAAGAAAACGAAACAATTTTAGATCCTTTTATGGGAAGTGGAACAACAGGGGTTGTATCAAGAAGATTAAATAGAAACTTTATAGGTATAGAATTAAATGAAAATTATTTTGACATTGCTTTAAAAAGAATCTCTGATGTAAAAGCAGAAGAAAAATGTACACTAAAGGTGGTTCATGGATAAAAAGAAGCCAAAAGTTATAGATTTATTTGCGGGTGTTGGTGGTTTGTCATACGGTTTTATGCAAGCTGGTTTTGACATTGTATTGGCAAATGAAATAGATGAAACCATTGCAATGTCATATTCAAAAAATCATCCTAAGACAAAAATGATAAATCAAGATATTACCAAATTAGATGTCGAAAAAATTTTCGAAGCTTATAAAAATAATATTGATGTAATAGTAGGTGGTCCCCCTTGCCAAGGCTTTTCTCAAAAAGGAATGAGAAAGACTATACATGATGAAAGGAATTTTTTATTCAGATATTATTTTAAAGTTGTTGAGTATATTAAGCCTAAATATTTTTTGATAGAAAATGTTCCTAATATTTTAACCGCAGAAGGCGGACTATTTAAAAATGAAATTATTGGTCTTTTTGAATCAATTGGATATTCTGTTAATTGTGATGTTCTTAAAGCTTCTGACTATGGAGTTCCTCAAGATAGACGAAGGGCTATTATTATCGGGAAGAAGGGTAAATCTAAACCAGAGTTGCCTAAACCTACAAATGAAGTCATTACAATATATGATGCGATAAGTGATTTAGAATATTTAAATTCTGGAGAGGGAAAAGAAGAGCAAACTTATAAACTCCCAATAAAAACAAATTATCAGAAAGCTATGCGTAAAAACTCTAAAATTTTACACAATCATATTGCAACAAAACATAGCAAAGAAGCAATTAAGAAATTAAAAATGATACCGCCAGGAAAAGGCAAAGAAGTGTTACCAAAATCTATGTTAACAAAGTCTATATATAGTGGAACGTGGTCAAGAATGTTGTATGATAGTCAAGCTGTGACAATTACTACACGTTTTGATACCCCTTCTTCTGGGCGATTTACACATCCAATATTAAATAGATGTATAACAGTTAGAGAAGCAGCTAGAATACAATCATTCCCCGACGATTTTATATTTTATGGAAGCAAAAATTCTCAAATGAAGCAAGTTGGTAATGCTGTTCCTCCAAAATTAGGGAAAGCTATTGCAGAGTCAATATTAAAAAATATTTAAGGCTCTTTAAATTATTAAATTTTCCTTAAATTATTAATAAAAATCTGAAACTTATAATATCATTCTACTATGGGGAATTTAATGGAATTGTCGAAAAGGAATTATATTGCAGATCAGTTTTTGTTAATAATGAAACAAAAACTAGATGAAGAACCAAGAACTCCATATTTTGACTTTAAATTCCAAGGAAGTGGCGAGTATGCAGGAAGATCCGTTTCTCAAAATCCTGAAGGAAAATATTTAACCAGATTAAAAGAAATAACAAACGTTACTGATGAAGAATTTAAAACAATTTTAAATTATTGTTATTCACAGAAATATATCTTAGGAGCTCAACAATACATTCGTATTACATATAAAGGCATGGAGCGAGGTAATCAAGTGGAGAATGAACTTATAAATCAAAAACAGAATACAACTGAAGAAAAAATTACTTATAAAGATATTAAAAACAATATTGCTAAATTTGAAATTCAGGAGAAGAAAATTA
>CALXAO010000189.1 GCA_944386295.1 uncultured Clostridia bacterium
GCAAGCGGCATTATAGATTTAAAAATCCCAGCGTCAAAATACCTGAAGCTGAAAGAAACATCAAAATTACGCTTGCAGTATATCACTGTAAACAGCAGCACGAATATTTCCAAAACGGTATCGGTTATAACAAGGGTCAGCGCGTCCGGTCTGACGGTGAGCAGTACGACGACAGTTAAAGTTCTGAGCGCCAGAAACACAAGCGAAACAACCGTGGAAATACTGTACCTTTCAAAGCCGAGCATAGCTCCGTTAAGCGTCTGGGTCCAGAAAGCAAATATCATTTTAAAAACTACTATGGCAAAAAGCAGCTTACCTGTGCTTATCTGAACCGGAGTAAGCGATTCTGAATATATCCTGTCTATAAAAAGATAAAAGACAACTGCAACAGTTAAAATCACCGCCGACAAAATCTGGGTTATGCTCCATACGGTCGAAAAATTCTTCCGAACCGATAAGCTGCTGTCTTTCTCCTGTGTGCAAAGTGCTATATTACGCGTCATAATTGTTCCCGTACCGAACTGGAAAAGGGAAAGATATGTCGCAAAGGAGGTCATTGTCTGGTAAAGTCCGTATTCGGTTTTTCCGAGAGTTCTCAGAATGAAAACCGACATAAAAAGCCCTACAACCATATTAGCGGCGGTATAAATATAAGCCAGAACTACTCCGCGGCTTCTTTTCTTCATTTTTTCGCACCCTTCATTATTTTTATAAGCCGCTTATAATATCTGTACAGCCTGTTGCCGAAAGATTTACGTGAACGTATTTCCTCTATATACTTACCGATATTATCAGCTTTGTCCAGGCTTTTAAAAAACGGTTTTCTGTTGAAATTAAGGTGTGACGTTTCAAAATAGCTGGGATTTTCACAAACCGCGTCTTTAAGACTTACCTGACGTTTAACAATGTCAGCTTCGCCAAACAGCGCTTCACCTTTTTCACTGTGAACGATGACCAGCGAAACACCCTTATCGTCATTCAGATCGGGGAATAGCCGTTCAACGCCCCAAAAATCCGCTAAAGTTATATCACTCTGATAATAACTGCCCTTAAATTTGCAGTCATAGCAGCTTTTCCTGAGATACAGGTCAGATACAAACCCCCGCATATAAGGACTTTCGGTAACCTTTTCGCTTGTACTGCTTCCGTTTAAAAACCTCAAAGAAAGTGAGTATTTTTTCCAGCCGGATTCTTTATCTCTGAAATCCGCATCTTTTACCGGAGAGGAAAATCTATTCTGAGCTTCGCTTAAATATTTCTGCCAAACCTTTTCGGAAGGAACTCCGTGGCAGATAAAATCCACCACAACAAGATTTGGATATTCCTTTCCGAGAAAGGATTTCAATCCGGCCGCCTGACACGGCGTTCCTGAAAACAACACTTTTTTTTGCTTTATCAAGTCTTTTTTTACTGACAAAAAAGTGTCATTCATACGGCTTTGCAGATACTTTGAGCCTCGCAATTTGTACATTTCTTCTTTAACTGTGACAGCTGTATGCTTTACCGTACAAAAGTCCTCTGAAAATGCCGCACCGTAAACCACGCCGCCCTCTTCAAGAATTTTATCCGCGAGCTGATTGAACACTCCGCCGGAAGAACTGTCTTTTCTGATAAAATCGTCATTTGAAAAAGCAGCATATGCGGCAGTCTTTTCTGCGGCGGCAGAAATCTTATTGGTCTCAGGGCATACTGATGCGCATTTTCCGCAGTCCACGCATTTCTTTTCTTCGATTTGAGGATAAAAAAAACCGTCAGCGTCTTTCTTCATTTCAATAGCGCCGCACGGGCACACAGAAACACAGGCGGAACAGCCTGTACAGTTTTTTGGTATTTTCAGTGCTTTGTTCATAGTTTCATCATCTGCTCATTTACAATATCTTCAAATGCCGATAACGCCGTATTCCGATATGCCGGAATAACGTTTTCAAGATGTTCCTTTTCGGCTGTTCTGCTGTTATACATTTTAACAAAAGCGTCGGTAATCATCTCCGGCTCCCTCAGCTCCTGAACGGGAAGCACATACCCGTCATATGTTCCGAACAAATCGGTCGCAATACCCTTTGACTTTATTGAATAGCCCAGAACAAGAGTCGGTACACAGGACGAATATGCCGCTATTGAGGCGTGAGTTCTTGTTGCTATAAAAAACTCGCATTTTGAAATTATATATTTGAGCTGACCGCATGAATAATCGCCTTTAATAAGCTTTACACGGCAGTTATTCTCAAACTGCTTTTTCAGCTCTGTCAAAAGCTCACAGTCCCTTAAAGTATAATCTTCCTTGTAAACGTGCGGTACCAGAACAATATTTGATTCGGTATTTTTGAGAATATAATCCACCGTCTGAATAATACCGCGCAGCACAAGTGTGCCGTCGCTGTTTTCTTTGGCGTAAGGACTGAGATTGATTCCAATGACCTTTTCTTTCTCCCACCAGTCCTTATCAAGCTCTGTTTTTTCAGGCTCAAGCAAAAACGCCGGATCGGCGGTTTTAAATATTCTCTGCGCAGAAAATCCGTAGTTCTTTAAAAGCTCATAGGTAAGAGCTTCTCTTGCGTATATTTTGTCATATAATTTTAGGATACGGTTTATATTTTTATTTTTGAAGGCATCTTCCTCTATTGACGCGCCCCACAGATAAATCGGTATTTTCCGCTTTGAAGCAAGCGAAACAAGTGAGCTGTTTTCATAAGACTCACCGTAGCAGTATGTGTCTCCCCCTATATGAAGTATCACATTATCCCGCGCGTCTTTTAATATTTCCCTTTGAAAAAGCGAATGATAAAAATCCGTATTGCCGAATATTTTATTATAAATACAATTTGCGTAATAAAACGGCTTGAAGCGGTCATATTTGCGGTACATAAGGCAGGTGTCGAAAACATTTTTGCTGATATATTCGTTATATTCTTTTTTGGTTCTGAAAGCTATTGATGTTTTTATACCTAATTTATGAAAAGTGTCGGCCGTAGAACAGGCGATAGCCTGCGTTCCTCTGTTTTCCCTGCCGGTATAGCCTGCAAGCACAACCTTTTTCATATTGTTTTCTCCTTTATCTCGGAATACATTTTTCTTTGCGGCACAGGCGCTGCTATGCTGCACGGACCGCTTTCAAACAGCTTCGGCGCTTTGTTGCCGGAAAGAAGTTCTGATAAAAGCATTATAAGCCGCTTTGCCGCTGTTTCGGGAGACCACAACATACTTACCCTTTCATATGCTTTTTCCCCCATTTTCGCTCTTATCTCAGGATTTTCAATGAGATATTTTACGCATCTGTACATATCATCGGTATTGCCGCTGCGGAATATCATACCGTTTTTACCGTCCTTTATCAGAAACGGTACCGCACCGGCAGCATGACTTGCAACAACGGCACATCCGCTGTTCATGGCTTCATTGAGAACCGCTCCCCAGCCCTCGTTATAATCGCTTGTCAGCAGATATATATCTGCTTTTTCCATATATTTGCGTACATCTTCAGGCGGCATTGAGCCGTGAAAACAGATACAGCCGTCAAGACCGAGCCTTTGAGCTTTTGCTTTCACCGAATCAAAAAGCTCTCCCGTTCCTATCATATCAAGTCTGAAATCATATCCGTCGGCTTTCAGCTTTTCAGCCGCTTCAATGCAGTAATCGCTGTGTTTCCAATCAATAAATCTGCCCGCCCACATAAGCCTGACAGTCTGTGATTTTTTTATGTCCTGCAATTCCTTGTCTTCGTATTTTATTACCTGTGTAAAATAGCCCCACTTATACATTTTATTTTTATACGCGCCGATTATTTTACAGTCGCCTGCCACATAAGCGCCCGCGCACAGCAGATAAAAATTTTTATTCCTGTATTTTGTATGGGATCTGTAATTATTTATAATCGCTCTGGGGCTTAACATTCTAAGAAACCCGCGCTTGAAAAGCCGTTCTATATACCGAACCGTGAGCATATCCGTATTTTCAAGACGCTCTCTTATCCATTCTGTTGAGGAGCCGCCCTGAATCACTACATCGCTTTCGGATATCAGCTTTTTGGCTCTTTTTTCTTGAGTCTCTCCGTCAAAGGTGCAGATTACGAAATCATAATCATGATTCATATCGGCGTAACCGAGCGTGAGCTTTTCCTGCTCGATCGGCTCTGTCGCTATAAAATAAAACCGGTTTTCGGTAAGTCTTTTCATTTCCGTACAAAACGGCAGCTGATGATGGGATAAATAGTTTGAAATAAATACAACTGTCATACTGACATATCTCCGATTTTTAATTTTTTCAGTCTGACCTGCTAATACGTTTCACCAAATATATCTTTAACAGTCTTGCTTGTCTCAATGATTGTTCAAGCATTTGAATATACAATATAATCCTAAAATGTGTTGCCGTATTTGTTCTTTCTGTACTTACCAAGCCATTTTTTAAATAGAGCTATATATATTTTTGCCGCTAAATGGAAGCCGCACAGGTAACAGTATGTCAAAAAAAGTAATGCTTTATGTGAAACGGTATTTTGCTGCATATATGCTTTCATATACTTTTTTGTTTCTCCGCCGAAATGCAGACAAACGGCTTTTACCGGTCTGCCGGTATTCTCAATCAAATAAGGCTTTTTTTCAATAAGTTTAATGCGCTCAATATTAGCAAAAGAATATTTTATAAAATTACATCGGTTATTTACAGTGCGCACATCATTATCGATAACATACGGTTTTTCTTCACCGAATATGCGCTTTGTATTTATTACTTTATAGTCTGTTTGAAGATACCAGAGAAACAATAGGGTCATTTCGCAAACCCCGCCGCCGTAGTTGTTTTCCTGATGCCATTTCCATTTTTTCTCAAGCAGATCAAAATGGTTCTTATATGTTTCAATCATAAAATTTACAATATCTTCCAATGCTTCATATTTAAAATACGAAGTTCCCGCGCTGGCGCCCCAATAATAATTCCCGTAACTTAACGGATCAGAGCCTTTTTCCTCCTCTTCCGGAATGAATAAAGTGGCATCGCATTGTTCGAATACAGGTATTTTTGAATAGTTCTCATAAGTCAAAACATCTGAATCTATAAGTACACATTCTTTAAGTCCTTTTTCATTCATATAATTTTTCATAGCGAAAAAGCGCTTGAATATTTTAATTGCATATCCGTCATCATAAAAAGACAAATTTTTATAATATTTCCTGAATTCCTGCCATTCCTCTTTACAATATAAATTCACATTAACCCAATTTTTGCTGAAATCCCGGTTTGTTTCGTCGCCCAAAAATATTACTTGTTTATTAAATTTCTCAGCCATCTTAATACATTTACGCGCATATTCCGTTCTGCATTCATGATGTATAATGACGGGAATGTTCTTTTCCATAAAATACTCCTTTTATCTTATACCTGTTATTGAAGAATATATTTCAACCAACCGCTCAACAGATCTTTTTACATTGACAAGTTCCTCAATCTGAGGCTTTGCGGTGCGGCTGAATTTTTCCGCAAGCTCACTGTCTGAAAAAATCCTCACTATAAAGTCGGCAAGCTGCGGATATTCCTCGTATCTGTACAAAAAGCCGTTTTCACCGGAAGTAACAATCTCCGGTATTCCACCGACATAGCTTGCTATGCACGGAGTTCCCACAGCCATAGCCTCGCGCAGTGTGGTGCTGATGTTTTCAACAGAAGAAGGAACGACAAAAACATTCGATTTTCTCATGCGTTCCGCCATCTGCTCAGAGCTGAGCCTACCCTCAAAGCATATATTTTCTCTGAGCCTCAAACCGTCAATTAGCCGCATTAAAAACTTTGTATAGCTCTGACGTTTAATAAGTCCTGAAAAAGAATTTTGTGAAAACGGATCATTCATTCCCGGAACATACAGCTTTACATCGGGATATTTTTTCTTTACCAGTGCCAACGCCCGAAACAGATTATGTAAACCCTTTATAGGATACCCCGGCGCGCTGCAGAATACGGTATGTTTTTCACATTCCTTCCGGTTCCATTCCCTGCCGAGAAAGCAAGCATCGATATTCTGCCGGCAATAATATGTCCTGCATTTGTCATAAAGCTCTTCACAATGACATTTTGCCCATTCATTTTCTATAATTAAATTTCCCGAAAGGCGTATCATTTCCTTTTCAAATACCGCTTTTTTCTCAAAAAATCTCTGCTGTCTGAAAAGCGTGTCACGTTTTATCAGATTTCGCAGTGTAAATGATGCGGCGATCTCCTCGCGGGTCATTCCGCCGAGATAATTTTTAGCCACTGTGTCTACAATGCCCTGTATCATAATAACCGATGGAATTTTTCCGGCGGCGCGCAGGGCGCATAGACCGTGGGCGTATTCAGTACCCCATATCATTATAATATCGGGAGATGTTTTTTCAATTATCCTCTTCCAGCTTTCAATATTTTTCTTTGACCGGTAATCGTATACGGCTTTTTTTCCTTTAGGTAAAAAATAATATTCAACTTCGTCCTCTTCCATATGATCAGGCACAGAAATATTTGCCACTGTGGCGACGGACAGCTTGATTTCCGGATGATTTTTCATCTCATTCAGCGTCGGCTCCATCCATGTTCCGCTTGTTGCCTTGATATTGTATTTCCGCTCTCCGGCGGCTATCGGACGGTTAGTTATCCACAGAACCTTCATTTTCCATCACCCGATTTCTTGAAATAATTTCATTCATATAAGGCAAAATTATATACAGCATAATACAGAAATGCGACAAGCTAAAGTTATTGAATACCCCTAAAAACACAAACGCGATAATAAAGCAGAGTACCGCTTTTTTATTATATATATCAGTGGTATTCAAAAGGCTTCGCGCGTACTTGATAAACGCTCGGTATACCAAAAGAACACCTATCCCGTATTGGGAAATAAGGTCAAGCCATATTGAATGTCCGCCGTTTTTTAACGCGCCAGGAGTCCATACGCCCAGAAAAAAGTTATGGAAAAGGGCACTGAAACTTTTTGTATATGCCACAAGTCTCCCTATCGTACTTGAGCTCCTGTAAAAATACTGATTTTCCGTAAAGTATTTTATATTTTGGGAAAAGGATCTGTCATTGAAAAATATCAGGCGCACTTCCTCAAGGCGGTTTGTGGTGCTTTTGCCGAAAACACCGTTATCTATAATAAAATCCAAAATATTTTCTGAAAAAATAAGCAAAAAGACCAATAATATAATACCTGCAATAATTGATATTTTCAGATATCTCGGATTGATAAGCAAGATATAAATCATCAGCACAAATGTCGTAAGCATCACCAGCGTAAGCTGCGCCTCATAAAGAAGCCACAGCGAGGCCGCGACGAAGATCACCGCAAAAATTTTATGCTTTGATACCCGAAAGTTTGAAACAAACACAAAACACAGAACCGCAACTATATATAGTATCTGTATTTTAACCATCTTCTGAAAGCCTGTTCCGTACACCGTGTAGGTTTCAAGCTGTGAGGAGCGTATTATCTCCGGGTCCTGCACTGTATAAAAAATATTTGCCGCGAGCATAATGACTATTTCAATCAATACTATCCCGAGAAAATATTTCCGCCGGTCTTTATCAACTCCGTAATGAGCGGCAATAAGGATTATTATAAGACAGTAATAAACCGAAAGAAAATGTGAGCTTGAAAATTTTTCATCTTCCGTAAGCATATAAATAAAGGACAGAACAGGGAGCGTCAGAAAGCCGGCGGCATACTGTTTTTTTATAAAATAACTGCAAAGCTGTCTGTCATTGAAGCTCATAAACAAGATAATAAGTGAAATACCGAAGGCTACGGTTCCGTTCAGAAACGGTATAAGAAGCCATACTCCTCCGTATATAAAGCTGAGAAAAAAACAGCTGAGTATCAGATACAAAATATCATAAGTTGTATCGCGTTTTATAATTATGGTATCAGTCATTACAAAAATTACTTCCTTAAAATTTCTGAAGCCATTCCGGCCTTTGCCCTATACCGCCCCAACTGTTTTTTAAGGGCCTTTAACCGCTTGCTTGACGGTACGGTAAGCATAATAAAGGTGAATTTGTAAAAAGGATTGCTTACCGAACGTTTGCTGAAGAGCTTTTTGCGCGTAAGTTTTTCGTAAAAGTTATCTCCGGTTGTGCTTTCGTCAAGCTGATAGACAAGCGTACTGTCGCATAAAACGGTATAGCCTTTTTTTCTTACCGCCCTTACAGTCCATTCATAGTCCGAGCCGTAGTGAGGAAGCAGGAAGCGATGAAAACCGCCTATCTTTTTGAAATCACCGACACGGAAAAACAGGCTTCGTGTGGACGCGCAGTTGCCTGTTCCGTCGCCTGAGATTGTACAGGCAAGGGTTTCAAAATCAAGCGTAACCGCTCCGTCCTTGATTTCACCGCTCTGACGGCTTATTCCGCAGCCCGCAAGCAGAGTCTTTTCCCTGCCCGAAAGTACGGAAACGGCGCGTTCAATATAAGTATCGTCAAAATCTGTGTCGTCATTCGCAAACATCACATATTCACCGTTTCTGTGATCCGGAATATTTTTGTTTATCCATTTATACGCGGCGTGCAGCGCTCCGCCCCACCACATATTACCGTCTCCGGTTATGACAGTTGCATCAGGCATTTTGCCGCGCACCATATCAGCCGTTGAGTCGGTAGAGCCGTCGTCAACCAAAATAAGATGTATATCTTTATACGTCTGCGCAAGCAGGCGATCCGCAAATTTTTCAGTTATACTGTAACGGTTATGCACGGCGGTAATAACATGTATCATCTGAATTTCCTTTCAAAAAAACTCACAGTCTCCAATAGCGGTATCCGAGCTTCTCTGCTTTTTCTTTGTCAACAACGCTTTTAACATCTATGATAACCTTTTCGGAATTGTCACACTTTTTGAAAAGGAGATCTATATCCTCGAGGCTCATTTCACGGAACTCATTATGCGCGACCGCGATAACAACACAGTCCGCGTCTTTGATATTGCTCATATCGGTAAGGTCAATATTATATTCCCGTTTCGCGTCGGAAGCGGAAGCCCACGGGTCCGCGACCAAAGGAGTTATACCGTACTCACCGAGAAATGCTATTATATCGTTTACCTTGCTGTTTCTCGTGTCAGGACAGTTTTCCTTGAAGGTAAGACCTAAAACCGCCACTTTCGCGTTTTTCGGAGCCTTTCCCGCAAGAACCAGCTGTTTGATAACTGCCTTTCCAACGAATGCTCCCATTCCGTCGTTGACAATACGGCCGTTAAGAATTATCTGGCTGTGATATCCGAGCTTTTCAGCCTGATATGTGAAATAATACGGGTCAACGCCTATACAGTGCCCGCCCACAAGACCCGGTCTGAAGCCCAAAGCGTTCCATTTGGTATTCATACCGTCAACTACCTCGCTTGTGTCTATGCCCATGCGGTCAAACACCATCGCGAGCTCATTCATAAAAGCAATATTTATATCACGCTGACTGTTTTCCACAACCTTAATAGCTTCGGCCGTTTTGATAGAGCTGACCGGAAAGGTTCCCGCCTCTATTACAAGGTCATATACGTTTTTTATTTCTTCAAGCGATTCCTTATCCATTCCCGAAACTATCTTGCGTATGTTTTCAAGACGGTGTACCTTATCGCCCGGATTTATTCTTTCCGGACTGTATCCAACCTTGAAATCGGTTCCGCATTTAAGTCCGGAATATTTTTCAAGTATCGGCACGCAGACATCCTCTGTCACTCCGGGATATACCGTAGACTCAAACACCACTATCGAGCCTTTGACAAGATTCCTTCCGAGTATTTCGGAAGCTCCCTCTACCGGGCTTAAATCGGGAGTGTGATCCTGATTGACCGGAGTAGGTACGGCAACAATATGGAATTTTGCTTCTTTAAGCCTTGATTCGTCAGCGGTAAATTCAACCGAAGTGTTTTTAATTGCCTCGTCGCCGACCTCATTTGTAGGGTCTATGCCTTTTTTATAAAGAGCTATTTTTTCGGCGTTCAGGTCAAAGCCTATAACGTTTACTTTTTCAGCGAACGCCACCGCAATAGGCATACCCACATAACCGAGACCTATAAGTGACAGCTTTTCCTTTTTATCCGACAAATCCTTATACAATGACATTTTCACTTCACTCGCTTTCCAGACTGCGTTTTGCGATATTATAATAAGAAAATACCTCCGCGCCCTTTTCGGCGGCTTTTTTCATCTCGTCTGTATTTGCTATGCAGTTTTCAATATCCGACTTTATACTGTCGGCTGAAGTATTTTCTATAAAGCGGCAGTTTCCGCCGATATCCACATGCTCAAAGCCGTGAATTTTTCTGAACAGACAGGGCTTCCCCATTCCGACCGCCTGCTCCCAGAGAACAGAGTGAAGTCCCGGAAAAGCGATAAGGTCAGCCGCCGCAAATTCCGAATAAATATCCTCCGACTTTTTCCACCCTATATACCTTACTTTTTCAGACAGCCTGCTTTCAAATTCCTCCGACAGCTCCGGAACGACCGAACCGAAGACAAGCAGTTTTATATTTTCGTTGCTTATCGCGTTTACCGCGTCCATAAGCTGTAAAGTCTCACGCTTATTATGGTCTATCTTGCCGCCGGTCATAATTCCAAAATCGCTGTCGGTCAAACCGTATTCCTTTCTTTTTTCGGCGCGCACCTCAGGCTTTTTCGCCTTTTTCACCTCATCGTCGTCGGCACCCATCACAAGCAGTTCGCATTTTTCTTCTGGAAGACCGTAAACACTTTTCAGAAAATCCACCCTTGCCGGCAGTACGCCGTAAAACTTTGCTGTGTACGGTTCCAGTTTTTTAGCATAATGCCGCCAGATTATTTTATGCAAGATATTTTTCGATACCCAGTTCGAGGCGCTGTTGAAAAAATCAGCGTGATTGTCGGCGTATACCCGCGTGTCCGGATGCTTTTTAAGATATTTGATAAGGTCGATTATACTTATAAACTGACAATTATGCAAAAATATAATATCCGGTTTTATTTTTTCAAGGCTTGATTTAAGCCCGGAATAATTCCTTAGCCTTTTTGAAAGCCGGGATTGATTTTTTAAATTCAGCCTTTTTACCGGGATACCGTAATCCCCGATATATTCTCTACCGGATTTAAGATAAGTTATTTTTCCGTTTTTATCAAATATATCAAGACCGGCAATCACATAAACCTCCAGCCCCAACTTTTTATGATATTTTGCCAGTAAATTTTCCTGATATGAATAACCGTCGTTAAAAAAGTTTCCCAAGCATATATGAAGTATCTTCATTCTCCGATTTCCTCTTTTGAAAGCTTTTCAGTACAGCTAATATTCGCAGTTAAGCTCTTGATGCATTTTTTATGATAATCGTTTCCTCTTCGTTTTATAAAATGATGGGAATTTCATAAATTATCAATTTTCCCATCGGGTAATCTTTTTAATTTTAGCATTAAGAAACTAACAAATTGGAAATATGCATTATTTTGCCTACTTTCTTACTGTACTGATGATCAAATTCCATTTCCTGACGCCGATCTCGCGCGTCAGATTTTTGAGAATATAATCTCTTCCTCTTTTTCCTTTTTCCGCGAGCCTGTCCCTGCTTTCATAAAAATCAAGCACTGCGGATTTAAACTTTTCAATATCGTCCGGCGGGACACATACTCCGCAGCCGGTTTCGGTTATAACCCTGTCAAGCTCGCTGCCTTTGTCAAAAGAGGCTATTACCGGCCGCCCGGCTGACATAATGCTCCAGGTTTTGCTGGGCACCGAATTTGTCCCAACGCCCGGCTTTGAGATTATAAGTCCGGCGTCGCCGAGACTGAAAACCTCTGAAATATTTTCATAGGGCTGAAAGGGTAGTAAAGCGACATTGCTTATATTTTCGGCTTTAACCCGTTCCTCTATCCTGCTTTTATAGGCTCCGTCTCCTATTATAACAAAGCCTATATCCTTATATATCATAAGCTCTTTGGCGGTGTCAAGCAGCATATCCATATTTTGCGTAAAACCTATGTTGCCGCTGTAACAGATATAAAATTTATCCCTGTCAAGCCCGTATTTATCAAAAAGGCTGTTATTTTCACGGCTGACACTTATGACGGCTTGTTCGTCCACCCAATTCTCAATCACAGCAATTTTTTCCTCGGGCACGCCTTTAGCCATAATATTATTTTTGAAATCTTCTGATATAACAACTATTTTATCGGCACCGCGGTAGGTGTAGTTTTCAACAAATCTGCCGATTTTCCATAGGAATGAGTTTTCGCGGGTCATTCCCGTGTTTACGAGAGAATCCGGAAAAATATCCTGTAAATTGTAAACGAAAGGAACCCGTTTCAGCTTTTTGAGCGTCGCCGCCATCATTCCCTGAATAGGCGGTGTGCTCTGAACAAAAATAAGGTCACACTTTTTAAACAGGCCTCGGAAAAAAAACATAATTTCAAGCAATACATATCTTATCGCCCTTAAGAGGGTATTTTTCTTTTCGCCGTATAAAGAAAACCTGTGTATGATAAAACGTCCGCCGCAGCGGACTTCCTTTTTGATTTTACTGTATTTTTTTCTTTCTTCGGCGCTTATTCCGCGGGTGGGGGAAGGAACATACAGCTCCACCTGATTTCCGTCCTCCGCGAAGCCCTCGAAAATATTTTCCGTCAGGTACATACTTGCCGCCTTTTCAGGCGTAAAATAAGCGCTGAACGATAAAATTTTCATTTAATCAATCACAACCGTTATTTTTTTCATTGCCTCTTCACAGTCCTTTACGGCTGCCGCGGCATCATTGTCCTGAGATATTACAAAACCTATCCTGTCGCCGCTTGCGGATATATCCTCAATTTGCGCACCCTCGTTCTTTACTATCTGCACTTCCTTTATTCCTTTACTGCTCATAGCGGCTTCGGTGCCGTCAACTCTTCGCAGTATACCTCTTTTGGAATGAAGATATCTTATTGCGGAGCCTTTTGAAAATCTGGGCAGAATATCCGGTGTCTCCCCGAGGGCAGTCTTTATGAGTCCCTTCACCATATCTATACCGGTGGAGAGGGGCACAAGATGGGTCGTTATGCAGTCTCCGCCAAGCCGCGCGCCCAGTTCGACTATTTTCGGCCCTTCGTCGGTTATCATTATTTCTGTATGGGAGGGACAGTCCTTTATGCCTATCGCGGTAACGGCGTCCTCGGTTATCTTTTTAATTTGCGCGACCCGGTTGTAAGGCAGCTGTGTGGGCTGCGAATGCCCCATTTCAACAAAATGCGGCGCTCCGGTTGTAAGCTTGTCGGTTATCTGGATAATATTTACCTTTTCCCCTATACTGAACGCTTCTACGCTTACCTCAAAGCCCTTCATATATTCTTCAACTATTATTTTTCCGCTGCGTGAATATTTTTTGCTGAAATAATAAGCATTATCCGCTTCGGCTTTATCAAAGCAGTTTTTTACGAGATAAACTCCCTTGCTTCCCGAATTGTCAGCCGGTTTTACGATAAATTCACTGCTGAAATTACAAATCGCGTGTTCAAATGATTCATAGGAATCAACCTCATAAAAATCCGGAACAGGAACATTATGCGCTTTCAGACACCTGCGCATCTCTATCTTGTCGGTTGCCTTTATTGCAGTTTCGTAATCTATCCCGGGAAGACCGAGCTTTTGCGCGACCGCCGCAACTGTACGCATGGGCATATCGCTGGCAAGAGTGATTACAGCGTCAATACGGTATTTCTCAGCCGCCTCGACTACCTTAGGAATATCAATTGTGCTTATGGGGAGACAAATATCAGCGTATCTGAAACCGACAGCCGCCGGATCCATATCAACCGCTATTACCGTAAGCCCCATTTCGCGGGCACAAATAATTGCCGGGAGCTGAAGCACACCCGCGCCCAGTATCATAATTTTTTTCATAAGCTCACCCTATTTAGCTGACAATTCCTTTTTGCCCACCTCTGACATTTCTTCTATATGCTCAGCTGTTTGCTCCGTCTTGCGGTAAATATTTTTGCGCAAAAAAACAGTTTTTACAGTCATAAAAAGTATTTTCACATCAAATAAAAACGACATATGATTTACATAATAAATATCATTGCGCAATTTTTCCTTTGTTCCGGCGGCGTTTCTGTTGATAGCCTGATTATATCCCGTGATACCGGGGCGCACATTCAGAATCTGTCTTTCTTCATCTGTGTATTTGCCGATATAAGACACGGAATCCGGACGGGGACCTATTATAGCCATTTCCCCTTTAAGGACATTTATAAGCTGCGGCAGCTCGTCAATACTTATTTTTCTCGCTATTCTGCCGAACGCGGTCACGCGCGGGTCATTTTCGGAATTATATGTAGAATCATCGTCGAGACGTATATCCGGCGCGTTCACCCGCATTGTTCTTAATTTAAACATTTTAAACGGCTTTCCGAATCTGCCTGTGCGGTCAGCCATATAAAATACCGGACCCGAGTCATCAAGCTTTATGCATATGGCGGATATCAGAATTATAAGTCCCGCAAACGGCATCGCAATCAAAGCTATTATAAAATCGATTACCAATTTGATTTTTATATACATATATTCTCCTGAACATTAAATTTCATATAAATCAAGCATCAGCCACCATTCCCATAACAAACACCGTCTCATATGTTCCGTTTTGGAAATGATGCTCCTTCAGCTCTCCTTCCATTTTGAAGCCCGCCTTTTGATAGCAGCGTATAGCGCGTGGGTTTGATTCAAATACGTGTAAATATATTTTATGAAAATTCAGATGTAAAAAGCAGTATTTGACAAAAGTGCTCACTGCGTCGCTGCCGCAGCCTTCAGGCGCGCCGCTGTCACCTATACAGATAAACAGCTCTGCATTGCGGCTGACGGTATCTATATTTTTAAGACCGATACTTCCGATGGGTCTGTCATTTTCCTTGTCATATATAACAAACAGCTTTCGATCAGAAGACGTTGTCTGGCGTTTTATCCATTCTTCATGCTCATATTCCGATACCGGATATAAAGTTCCGGTAAGGTTGCGCAGTTCTTCCTTATTTACCCAATTATAAATATCGGTGGAGTTTTCTTTCGTTATGCCCTTTATTACCGTCATTTCGCCGGTGATCATATGTCTCACTTCCTTAATTTACTGCCATCAGATGTAATCACGGACAGTGTCCGTGAAAATCTCGCATATATATGATACCTGCTCGTCCGTAAGTTTAGTGTGCAGCGGCAGGGTTATTTCATTTTCAAACTGCGCGTAAGCATTCGGATAATCAGCTATGTCAAACCCGAGGTTCCTGTACGCCGTCATCATAGGAAGCGGCTTATAGTGAACATTTGCGGCGATACCTTTTTCGGCCATCCGGTATATTATCTCGTTCCGCTGTTCCTGCGTGATTCCCGGTACACGGGTAAGGTACAGATGTCCGCTTGAGGCATAATCCTCACCGTAATGCTGCGCGGTAACAATTCCGAGAGGACGGAACGCCTCGTCATAACGCTTTATTATCTCGCGCCTGCGGGCAAGCATGTCCGGATAGCGTTCAAGCTGTTTTAATCCGATAGCTGCCGCAATATCAGTCATATTGCACTTATATGCCGGATAAAGAATATCATATTCCCACGAGCCGAGTCCGGTTTTCGCGAGCGCGTCCTTTGATTGCCCGTGCAGCGACAGAAGCTGAAACTCGCGGTATATATCCTCATCATCAATGCCGCTGATTCCGCGCCATACCGCCGCACCGCCTTCCGCCGTAGTCAGATTTTTTACCGCATGGAATGAAAAGCAGGAAAAATCGGCAATACTGCCGGCTTTTCTGCCTTTCCTGACTGCACCGAACGCATGAGCGCTGTCGGCTATCACAGCGACCCGCCCTATTGCCTCCTGTATTTTATTTGCAGGGCGAAAAAGCGCTTTTTTGGAATTGACAATTTTAAAAATTTTATCGTAATCACAGCAGATGCCGCCGAGATCAACCGGAATTATCGCTTTGGTATTTTCGTTAATCAAATCCGGCAGTCTGTTATAATCCATTTCATAGGAGTCCGCCGCCGTATCGGCAAGAACCAGCTTTGCTCCGCAGTGGAGCGCCGGACTTGCGGAGGCGGTATATGTATAAGCCGATGTAATTACCTCGTCGCCCGCTCCGACGCCTAAAATCCTGAGTATCAGCTCAAGCGCGGCAGTCGCCGAGCCAAGTGCGGTGGCTTTTTCAGTACCGCAGAAATCAGCAATTTTATTTTCAAACTGTTTTGTACGCGGTCCCGTTGTTATCCATCCGGACCGCAAAACTTCCTCTACACCGAATATTTCCGAATCACTTATATCCGGAGGAGAAAAAGGTATCATCATATTATTCATCACCAATTTTTGAAGTAATCAAAGCTTACGATAAGCCACAAAAATTATATCATTTGCGATTTATAATGTCAATAAATGTACATGGTTTAAAACTTGGAAATTAAATTCCCATATAAAAATTGCAGTTAAACACCTCAACGCCAGAATCCTCAAAGACTTCCGCCAAGCGCTCCCGCAGTCTCGCCTCGGTTATGCCTTTTTTCAGTATCACCTGCAAAAATCCGCCTCCGCCGGCGCCGCAGATCATTTTTCCGTCAATCAGATCATCAATCGAGTTAAATATCTGGTCTATACAAGTGTTCGTACAGCCGCTGTCAAGAAGCTTTGATTTTTCCCAGTGTTCATTAAGCATTTTGCAAAATCCGTCGATATTGCCTCGTTCAAGCTCGAATTTCATCAGTACCGCAAGCCGCTGAATGTCGTAAAGAACTTCCAGAGCTTCAGGCTCGGCTCCTATGTATTTACCTACTACTTCACGCAGCAAATTTCGGGCAAGCCGCCGCTGACCGGTGTAGATAAGGCAAAATCTGTTGTTTAGCTCCTGCAATACGGAATCTGAAATCATAAGAGGCTCGCATATGATTTTCTGACGCTTTCCGGCCTTGGAAGATATCATTTTTATGCCCGGAATCAGACCCCCGACCTGATCCTGCCAGCCTCCGCCTGTTGACATAATCTGCTCCATACATAGCACATGATTGTACATTTCCTCGTCTGTACACTGTATTCCGAAGAAATCAAAAAGCGCCTTCACACACGCTGCGGCTAAAATAGAGCTTGTGCCGAGTCCGCTTCCTTTCGGAACACCGGTCACCGCAGTATCAAGAAAAATTCCGCCGCCGATTTTTGAAAAAACTTCCTCTGACGCGATATTCCTCTTATACGGAATAACGCCGCAGGCGAAAAGTGCCGCCTTATGCAGCGCAAACGGGTCGTTGGGGTCGCTGCAGTTTTTTAATTCCTCAATATTATAAAATTCTTTATATGAGCCGCTGTCAGTGCTTGAAAAGACTATTTTGCTTTCACTCAAACGCTTTACCGTAACCGTAACCGGCAGATTCCCGTCCAGCACCACAGCGGCATTCAGTACCATTCCTCCGTTTTCCATACAGTAAGGCGGTGTGTCTGTCCATCCGCCGCCCCAATTAACTCTGACCGGAAGAGAAACGGCAACTTCATCCTTTGCAATTTTGAGCTTATCAATAAATTCCGGCTCCGGAAGGGTTTCGTCAAGAATTTCCTTCCTTATTGTTTCAAAGCATTTTTTCAGCAGAGACTCATCGCCGCAGCAACGTGAAAGATAATAAAAAATTCTGATTTTAAGAGAAAAATCCGATTGCTCCGCTATTTCAATCAAACGTTTTTTAACACGCGGCGCAGGCTCTTTCCCGGCTATTTCCGAAACGGGCTTTTTCGCTTTTATCCCATCTATAAAACGGTCTGTCTCAATTTTATCCTTCAGTTTGTCTGTCCACGGTATAATTTGTGTAACATCGGCTTCTTCAAACGAGGAACGCAGCGAGTGTCTTCCCGCGACACCGGACAGCGTGGCGGACACTGCTTCGGTCATCGTGCCGTATTCCCCGAACAAAGGGGTATCCCACAGCGGCTGTTCGAGCGCTTGTCCCATACGGAAATTTTCTTTAGGATTATCGGTCACGCCAAGCATCCTTACGACAAACTTGCCGTTTTTCAATCTAAGACCGTGAAGAATTACTCCTTCAGGCACCGTAACATTCTCAAGCGTAACCCCGGAGACAATGCTTCCCTTGCCGATAATCGTATTTTCACCGATAATGCTGTTTTCGATATACGCTCCGGCGCCTACAACAGCAGATGAAGCGATATATCCGTTATATACAGCGTATTTTTCCGGAGATAAATTGCAGTTGATAACAGATTTCCAGTCAAGGAAACTGTAATCGGCAATTTTGTCGTTCAACAGCTTCAGTATTTCCGCCGAGGTTCCGAAATGCAGAAAAGACGCGGGCGAAAGGCAAATCAGACGCACAGAATATTTATGCAGAATATCCCACAGCTTCGCGCGCGCTTTATAAAGCTCATCGCTGAAATCACCTTCCGGCTTTTCCTCATAAAATTCCCGAAGAGTGGATTGCTTTGCCATAGGATAAACGAAATCGGCATAAAAAGAAAGTCTTACTCTGTCATTTACAAATTCCCGGAATTTTTCCTCGGTCCCGACCAGCGAGTACAGGTCTTTTAAAACATCGCTTCCGAGTATGACCGCGCCTGTATCTATATTCACTTTACCGGCTTTGTCTACGGCTCCGCAGTTATTAAGCTCTTCAACCGGCTGCTTATGCAGGAACTTACCGACAAATCCATCGGTATCACGCAAAAAAACGCCGTGATTTTTACCTGTATTTACATTTTCTTTAATGGAAAGGGCCGCCGCGCCTGTGCCGAAAAACTCGATCTGCAGCGGATTGAAAAGTAAAAGCACATCGCCTGACACTACAAGCATTCCCGATCCGATTCTCGCCGGCACCCCGCTCATCGAGACAATGAAATTATCAAAAATCGTGGAACCGTTTCCGTCAGGCAATTCACACGGAACAGGGGAAAACAGTTTTCCGCAGGCGGAATACTGCGGAACCCGCTTGGAATCCCCGCCTGAATGAATAACCATAATTTTCAGTCTGTCAAAACTGCCCTCGCGCTCATAAATATATCTCATTGCGCTTAAAGTGGCGCCCCCTGAGCCTACGCGTTTCCCCTCAAAATCAGGAATCACCGCATAATGCGTTCCTTTAGGTAAAGACCCCTGCATAATACGGTGATTTATTTGTTGATTATAGCTTTCCGCCTGATCTTCATTGGAGGCGGTTAAAATTATATAATCCCATATAATGACAGCACTGCCGTCTTTTTTCAATGAATTATCGTATGTTTCAAAATTATCGAAATATGACTGTCTGATGAATAAATTTTTATAATTCAAGACGGTGATTCTCCCTTTTCCGTAATAAGAAAACCGTTGATGAAATTATATCATTTATATACTATCTTGTCAACAATCTGTTCTCTTGTCAGAGGGAGCTTGAAATCCTATATTACGTCAGATGAAATAATTTTTTCATACTGTTCTTGAGTAATAATTCTGCCGGTTAATGCCATAAGCTCTTCCCTGCTGATTTTACCCATAATATATTGTAATTTCAAAAATTCAAACATTGATTTTTCCTCCCGATATTATCTCAAGCATAGCAGATTCTACTGCGTTTATCCGCTCCTCGAGCGTGGGGTACAGCAAAATATCATCATTTTCCTTTTTGTCCGACTCAGTAATTTCGCGTATCACGCCGTTATCGTCAATCAACATTGTTTCTCACCCCGTATATATATATTACCGCTCCGGACAAAATGCGGTTTCCGTATGCAAACATAGTTATTCCGTCACCCAGATTTATATTTCCGCCTCCTGCCACCTCATCAAATTTATACCGGGGGTCGTCCTTTCCGTCAAGCAACTGCTGTGTTTTTGAATAAACCAGAGACATCCATTTATTTCCGATTTTATTCAGAAACACATATCCGACATACCTTGACTGAGGTATTATCCCGACTATATTTGTTGTTTCCCATCCGTTTGCGTACATCTGCGAATTTCCGATCAAAACCTTTCCTTCCGGAAGTGAGACGGTCGTAAAAAAAGAACTGAAGCTGTACGCCCTGCCGTCAGGCTCTGCAGATCTTTGAACTCTGAATTCCGCATCCGGAGTATATGAGTAATATGTATCGGCCGCCCACGCTGAAGAGGTATTCGGAGCATAGTTCATATCCGCCGAATTTGCCTCTCCGTTTCTAATATAGTACGAGCTGTAATTTGTATCCCAGTCGTCCGGCTTTTGCGTGAGAAGTGAATATCCGGCTATAATTTTTTCTATCAGAACATAATCCTGCGAAAGAGAAACAGCCTGTGCCACAGCCATACCGCTCTGCGCGTTGGCACTTGCCGGATTGTAGGTGCTGTCGATATTTTCCACCTCTCCGGGGTCTCCCTTATCACCCTTTTCACCTTTGAGAGCCGCAAGCTGTTCGGGCGTGAAATCCTCATAGGTAAAAGCGTCGCCCTTTTCGCCTTTTTCTCCCTGTGGACCGACGGGACCAACCGGTCCCTGCGCACCGGTTTCTCCCTGCTCGCCTTTTTCTCCCTGTGCGCCGGTATCACCCTTTTCACCTTTGAAAAGTCCGCTGTCAGCGTCATCTCTTACAGACCGAGCGGTGCTTTTCGCCTCCTCGGCAAGGCTTATAAGCTGCTGATATTCTGTCGGAGTAGGCTCTGACGGCACATCTCCCTCTTCGTAGCCGCTTTGTACCACGTTAACGGCAGCTCTTTCAGTTGTGGCAACACTGCTGTCCTTTACACCGAAAGCTGAAACAGTGAAAAAAGGATACTTAATTACCTCGTGCGGTATGTAGCACTCATTCTCACCTGTGCACAATTCGTTTTCCGGATCAAGAATAACGTTTATTACCGTATCCTTATGCCGGAAAACCGCCGTTTTTGCGTATCCGGACCAGCTGTCCGGAAATTTGAATCTAATCCTCTCGAACCTCACGCTGTCAGAGACAGTCTGCTGGTACACGGCAACTCTGCCGTCTTTAAAGACGTCTGCGTTTATCAATATAATCCCTCCTTGTATTTTTGTATCAAAACCCGCACATTTCCTCCTTTCCGCCCTCCGGCAGGTTTTAATACCGTACTTGAGAAAGAGAATTCCGGACCGATTTGTAAACATCAGCAAATGTAAAATATCAATATTCTGACTTAGGACTGTACAACAACGCACAAATCATGTATAATGGTAATATCTTGATTTTGTGTGAGTAAGTGATATTATGACAGAAAAGCACGCCGCCGGAAAGAAAAAAGTACCAAAGCCTCTTTTGATATCCATAATTGTTTTTTCCGTGATAGCAATCCTATTCGGCTCTGTTTACGGTTTTTATCATTCAAAAATAAGCCTTATTGATTTTAACGACGGAAAAACCTCCGGTGATTACGTTGACCCTGATGACAGCGAGCTGAATGTCGGCGCCGATGAAATGGAAAGCGCAACCGCGGGACTTGAGGACAAGGAAAGCATTTCCGCGGAGGGAAACCTTTTTTATTCGGAAGACATAATAAATATTCTCTTAATAGGCACTGACGAAAGGACAAGCAATTTCAGCGCCAATGCGCGCGGAGACACCTGTATGCTTCTTTCTCTCAACAAAAAAAAGCACACCGTTAAACTGGTGAGCTTTGAAAGAGGAATGGGGGTTCCCATTCTGTCCGGCGCATATGAGGGACAGTACGACTGGCTGACACATACCTTCCGATACGGGGGCGCCGACCTTATGATGCGTGAAATACAGGAATGTTTCCGGATAAAAATCGACCGGTACATAAGAGTCAATATGAAAACATTTATTGACGGAATAAATGTAATAGGCGGCATAACAGTAACGCTCTCTCAGGCGGAAGCTAATTATATAAATAAAACCAATACACAGAATGTATCCGCGGGAGTTAACCATCTTAACGCCGAGGCGGCTTTGACTTACGCCAGATGCAGAAGTATCGACAGCGACTGGATTCGCATACAAAGGCAGAGAAATGTTATAAGCGCCGCGATGAATCAAATTAAAGACCTTAATATATTTGAATTTAACAACACTCTGAATACCGTATTGCCGCTGGTTCAGACAAATCTGACAGAGGGGGAAATCATCGGTCTTCTTTTATTGGCTCCGAAATTCAAAGGTGCAGAAATAGAGGGTATGACCATTCCCGCAAAAGGCACCTACGGCAGTATGACAGGACTCGGAGGCAGAAATCTTTTTTCTGTTGATTTCAAAACAAATACGGAAATTCTTCACGGTTTCATTACGTCGTAAAACAGCCTGCGTCTGTTTTTTGAAAAAAATATATAAAGAAAAAACCGGAAACACAAAAGCGTAATGTCGTTAGCGAAGTTTTACGCTAACCGAGTGGGATAACGGAAAAGACAGTATGGTCTGCGTGACTATGCTGTCTTATTCTTTTTATTGCTGATTTATTTCAAGATTACGGCGTAGGAGATTAAAGCCTTTGCGATTTTTGTTAAGGATAGGGTTGCTCGGATGAATAACATCCGCAGCAACGCCACAGAAAGTGTAAACAACGATTTAATTTACACCTAAATAACAGTGGTGGAAGGGAGATGAATTCTCCTTGCCGCCTTTTCTGTAACTTTTTCGCACAAAAGCTTTGGAGTGATTGACTTTTTAATAAAATAGGTGTATACTTAATGTCTACTGAATAAACCGCAAAACGGCATAAATAGTGACTTTAGCGGTTAATTATGGTATAATAAGTGCAAAGAAAAATGCTTAAAACCGTAAAAAAGCTTGCACATGGAGTCGGGATATGTACAAATATAAAAGTGGACAAATCAGTATAACGGACTTCGGTCAGCCTATGGGCATGCATCTGAATGAAAACAACCGCTGGGTCAAAAAAGCTGCAA
>CALXAO010000190.1 GCA_944386295.1 uncultured Clostridia bacterium
TCTTTGTTCTGTTGGCCTTTCCTATCAGTTGGTCTGCCTGCTGACGAAAATTTTGCCTACCCGGATTTTAAACCATATCGTATTTCGCCTTTACGGCAAATAACCCGATCAAAGAAAAGTCGAGTAGATGGTGCTGCTTTTAATATCCCCATCGGCGTTGTGCCCATACACCGATGGAGCGTTCATTTATTTGCATTATTTCTTCATGGTTCCCATAAATTTATCAATTAACCTGTAATATGTCCGGTTCTTTGTTTTTACCAGTTGGATCGGTTCGGACATGTAAGCAATCAATTCGGTTTTTCGGCAGTACTGCTTTCCGCGGATGATAATTCCATACATTTTGTGTTTCCGTACTAATTCATTGAAACACTGCGGATTTATACCCGTCATTTCAGACGCTTGCTTTGTAGGCAGGGCTTCGGGAAGCTCTGCCCATTCATTACTTAACCACCTCGCGAATGCCTCGCTGTTATCTTCTGTAATCTCAACTGTTATTTCCGGCTTTTCCCTTTTTCCGCTAGAGAATTTACCGGTAAGGCTGGCAATAAGCACCTTATCGTTTGAAAGCCGTTTCCTAAACGCCCTGGCATCCTCGACGCGCACCAAATACTTATGCGTTGCATGTCCCGTGTTCTCGTGAGGTATCAAATCATGATCCATCAGATATTTCATTTTCCGGGTTGAGATATGCAGATACTGTCTAAGCTCACACCCGCTCATATATCCGTTTTTCATTTAATCACCCTTTGCTGTGACGGGTTCCAAGACCGTCACTTTTTATTATTTTATTTTCAATGACGAATCCCGGTCCCTTCAGCTCCCTATTCCGGAACGCGAGGGTGTTTCCGCATATTATCTGTTATGCGAATTCTGTTAAGCAGTTTTCCTTATTTCTTGGTCATATTCAGAATATCTGACATGATGTCTGCGCTCGCCTGCTTGCTCGCCTTGTCCAAATGTGCGTAAATATTGCTTGTGGTAGCGAGATCAGAGTGTCCTAAGTAGTTTCATACATTTATCAGCGGCACGTTCTGGCTAATCAGAAGGCTCGCAAAGGTGTGTCTTAAGTCATGAAACCGTATATGCCGCAGACCGTATTTCTTTAACAGGTCGCTGAAGTGCTGTGTCACGTAGCTCGGCCGGATCAGTTCCCCAAGTTCATTGACGCAGACGAAATCGTCATACTTCCGGCTGTAGCTCCCCCTAAACAGCCTTCGGTACATGTCCTGTTTTTCCTTTTCCTCTTCCAGCATCTGATATACCGGCTCGGGCAGAGGCAGAGTGCGGCGGCTAGATTTATTTTTCATTTCCTCCTCCGGCCGGACGATAACCTTACCGTTTTCTTTGTACTCGACGATTTTGGTATCCAGAAGGACTGTCTTCTTCTCCCAGTCGATCCGTGACCATCGCATTCCCAGCGCTTCGCTTCTCCGAAGGCCCATTCCTCCGGCGAGGAGTATGGCAGGATAGATGACATCTGTCCTCGTAAGTTCAAGCAGTGCAACCAATTCTTCCCTGCTGTAATTTGATCCGTGAAACTTGTTTTTCTTCGGGCGGTCAATGCGGTCAAAGGGATTTACATCTATCATTTCGTCTTTAAATGCCTGCTTGAACGCACGCCTCAGTATAGCGTGATAATGTATTACAGTGTTGGCTACCACGCCGTCCTCATAGAGCGTTTCGTAAAAATCCTCTACATCTTTTACGGTAAGATTTCCGACTGTCAGATGGCTTCGGGCAGAAAAATACCGCCGAATCTTACCGTAAATCATTGAATGGTAACTTTCGACGGTGTTCTTCTGCAGATTCTTCTGTATCTTTTTGAGGTAGCCGCACATATATTCAAAGATCGGGATATCTGACGGCGGACGGTTTCCTCGGGCAAGCCGTTCGGCGTATTTCTCCTCAAACTGTTTGACTACCTCACGGAATGCCTTATTTATTCTTGATTTATTGCTTCCCTCCGGCAGTCCCAGAGAGCGCCAGACCGCTTTGCTTTTTCCGTTTTCTTTCGTCTGTATCACAGCGTAAAGGCGTCCTTTTTTGGGCTGAATGCTTGCAGGAAGTGTGTTCGGTATTGTCATGGTTTTAACTCCTTTCATGTTTTTTCTCCTCCGCAACACACAATATCACAAGTTCCGTGAGAAGTCCAGATAATTATTTATGACTGTTTCGATAAAATTTTACGGGAGTTCGAATCCGCATGATTTCCACTGACGAGATAATTTATAAGTCTGGATTTTGCAACCCTGTTTTCCCTGCCGACTTTAACTGCAGGAAAACTGCCGCTGTCAATCATCTTATACACCGTCTTAGTGCTGACGCGCAGGATTTCCGATACTTCTTTTACATTGAGCGCTGCCGGATATCTGCGCAGCGATTTTGTAATTCTCGTTTTATTCATCAATAATCCTCCTATGTCATTTCTTGTTTCTCACAATTTCAAGCAGAGCATCATATATTGCCTTTTGCCCATCGATAACATCCTGAAAATCATACAAAGATTCCTCACCGGATAATATTTTTGTTTTGATCAGATTAATGTTATCGCCTATGGATTTAAGTTCAATCAGCATAGGTTTGATATTTTCTGCAGCACCAATCGGTGTTTCAATAGACAGTCTGACAAGATAATCGGTTACAGACACCCGCATTTTTGAGGCATTA
>CALXAO010000191.1 GCA_944386295.1 uncultured Clostridia bacterium
GCGTGGTGGAATATGCTGCCGATGAAATGAAAACCGAGAAAAGAGCCTATGTCACTTGTCTCCATCTCCACAGCGAGGAAACAGCGGCGCAGGAGTTCATGGAGACAAAGCGGCTGATGCATAATGAGGGCGGCAGGTCCTGCTATCACGGTTATCAGTCCTTTAAGGCAGATGAAGTGGACGCAGATACGGCACACAGCATCGGCGTTGCGCTTGCCAGAGAGTTATGGGGCGACCGCTTTCAGGTTGTAATCGCTACCCACTGCAACACCGGGCATTATCACAATTACTTTGTCATAAACTCCGTTTCCGATGTGGACGGCAAGAAGTTCTATAACTCACCGGCAGATTATAGGCGGATGCGGGAGGTCTCCGACCGGCTGTGCCGGGAAGCCAAGATTTCCGTGATAGAGTACCCTGCCGACCGCAGAACCAATTACGGAGAATGGCTTGCCGAAAAGAACGGCAAGCCGACCATGCGCAGCAGAATACGCGAGGATATTGACAGGGCGATCCTCGCCTCGACTACGGAGCGTGAGTTCCAGCGTGTCATGAAGGAAATGGGCTACGAGGTGGTTACAAAAACGCCGAAGGGCTCGCCGAGGGTCCACCCCATTGTAAGAATTGTGGACGGCGGGAAGAACTTCCGCTTGGACAAGCTGGGGGAATATTACGAGCTGGATTCCATCAAGCAGCGGATACAGAACAACTATCGCCGCAAGACGCCCTTCCCCGAGGTGGCGGAGGACACGAAAGCGCCCTATTACCAATACAAGGAGAAAGCAAAGAAGGCCACCGGCCTTTACGCCCTGTACCTATATTACTGTTATGAGCTTCACATCATCGTGCATAAGCCGACATCTGTAAAAAAGGTGTCGGCTTTTTTGCATGAGGATGTGACGAAGCTCGACAGATACATTGCTCAGGCGGATTTCCTTACCAAAACAGGAATTGAAACTGTGGAGGCCCTTGCCGGCTATACAGCCGAAAAGGAAGAGCAGATGGATGCTCTGACACAGCAGCGCGCGGGACTGAAAAATGAACTGAAGCGGTACCTAAGAAAAGAAGATTTCCAAAGTGCCGAAGCAACGAGAGCCCGGATCGCGGAGCTGACCACAGAGCTGAAAACCTGCCGAAAGGAAATTGTGCTGTGCTCTGACATCGCTGATCGGTCGGAACAGGTTCGTAAGAATCTTGAGCAAATCGAGCAGCAGAAAATCGAGCGAAAGGAGAAAACGGAAAATGAGTTACTCGTCAGGAGAAGCAGCCGAGCAGGTCGTGAGGATGACGCTCAACGGCGTTGAAGTGGCTGCAAAAATCAGCGGGAAAGCCGCTGAGCGTTTGGCGGTGCTGCTTTATGCGGTGCTGAAGGACCAGAAAAAGACACGCGGGAAAACAAGGCTCAACAGTATGCTCCGCAGCGGAAAGGAACTCAAGGTCTTTGCCATTGGTGACAGAGACTTGGAAAAGTTCTGCCGTGAGGCAAAGAAGTACGGCATCCTGTATTGTGTTTTGAAGGACAAAACGGCGAACGACGGCCACACCGATGTGTTTGTCCGCGCAGAGGACGCCAGCAAGATCAACCGCATTTTTGACCGCTTCGGTATTGCCACCGCAGACATCGGCTCGGCGCGTACCGAAATCGTCAAGGCACAGGAGGAGCAGAAGAACGCGGACATTCCCGTCCCCGACCGCAACACCACGGAAAAGGACAAGGAGGAGGCCTTCCTGGATGCGCTTCTTACCCCTGCGCCCAATAAGGAGGAGGCACAAACGCAAAACCCCACGCAAGGCCCGGCTGCAAAATCCCGTCCGTCCGAGCCTACATCAAATCAGCGCGAGAAAACCGTCAGGGGTATCTCTGATCCAACGGAACGCTCCCGCCCATCTGTCCGGCAGGAAATGAAGGAGATTCGGGAGGAGCAGAGACAGAGGACGAGCTCCGCGCAGAAAACCAAGGACGAACCCAACAGAACCTCTGAGCACAGGCCCGTGCCGAAAAAGAAAAAAGACAAGGAGAGATGACCATGGCAAACTATCATGATATTTTCAATGCCTCCGCGCAGAAGGATACGGAGGATAAGAGCTTTGTTTCATTCAACAAAGAGGAGTGGGCTGCACAAAAGAAGCAGGAGCGTGAGAGCGCTTTTGCCATGATTGATGAGACTGCACAGCGCATGGCAAATGACGGCGGCCTCTTCCAGTCCTATTTGGATGTGCAGGCGCGATTCGACCGCTACTCTGTGGGCAATGCGGTTCTGATCACCGCCCAGAAAGCCGATGCCACCCAGCTTTCGGATTTTAAGGGCTGGAAGAATAACGGCGTGTTCATCAAAAAGGGCGAAAGCGGAATCGTATTGCTGGAGCCCGGCGAGGAATACACCAAGGAGGACGGCACCGTGGGTGTCAGCTACAACTCCAAGAAGGTGTTCGACATTTCCCAGACGACCGCAAAGGCCAAGGACCGCCCCGCAATGAAGCGGGACGAGCGGCTGCTTCTGAAAGCCATCATCCACAATGCACCTTGCCCCATCGCGATCAGCCAAAAGCTGCCGGAGAACATCAACGCGGTATATCGTCCCGACGACAAGAAAATCTATGTTAGACCTGGGCTGGAGGCCGGTGACATTTTCCGAGGCATTTCTCAGGAGCTTGCTCACGCGCATCTGGATAGCGGTGCGTATAAGCGCAGCGACCATGCCTTTACCGCCTACTGCGTGTCGTATGTGCTCTGCAGCCGGTACAATGTGCCGAAGGATATGTTCCGATTTGACAGACTTCCCGAAGGATTCTCTACGATGGATGCCCGCAGTGTGAGAAACGAGCTGTCCAAGATCAGGGATGTGGCCAATGAGATCTCGTCCGATATGGCGAAGGTTCTGGACAAGAGCATGAAGCCCAAGGAACGCAGGGACGAAGCAAGATAAGGAGGTACCCCAATATGGCTGAGGAAAAGAAAGTCGTCACGCTGGACGATTTTGAGCAGCGTCTGATGGTCAGCGGCCTGATGGATTTCCGGAACGATCTTCTCCGGGACGAAAAGCCCACAGAAGACATTAACGATTTGATCCTGAAGGTCATTGATGCCCCAACAAAGAAAGAGAAACGGAGAGCCGACCGTGAGGCAAGATAAGCTCTCCAAGCAGAATGTGATCCTTTATCTTTGCGGCATAATTCCGGTTGTGTGGCTCGGCCTGTTGATTGCTCCCTGCTTAAAGGATGGATTGCCCGGACTGGTTCAACAGTTCGGATCGGTGATGCAAAACCCATTCCAGATACAGCTTTGTGAGGACAGTGTAAAAACTGTCCTCACTTTGCTTTTGGTGTACGGGATCGCCATCGGCGTCTATCTCTCCACGGAGCACAATTACAGACGGCGAGAAGAGCACGGATCGGCCAAGTGGGGCACGGCTGGTTCGGTCAATAAGAAATATGCCAACAAGGATAAGACGGAAAACAAGCTGCTGACGCAAAATGTAGCCATCGGCCTGGACGGAAGAAAGCACCGCAGAAACCTGAATGTGCTGGTATGCGGCGGTTCCGGTGCAGGTAAAACACGCTTCTACGCCAAGCCCAACATTATGAATGCGAATACTTCTTTCGTTGTGCTTGACCCCAAGGGTGAACTGCTCCGGGACACCGGTCATCTGCTGGAGGAGAATGGCTATGAGATAAAAGTGCTTGACCTCAGTGATATGGAGAAAAGCCATTGTTACAACCCGTTCGTGTATATCAGCAGCGACGATGATATTCAGCGGCTTACCACAAACCTCTTTAAGAACACAACGCCCAAAGGTTCGCAGACACAGGACCCGTTCTGGGATCAGACGGCAGCGATGCTGCTCAAGGCCCTTGTCTGCTATCTTCATTATGAGGCTCCGCCCGATGAGCAGAACTTCTCCATGGTCATGGAGATGATCAGAGCCGGCGATGTAAAGGAGGACAACGAAGAATATCAGTCTGTTCTCGACGAGCTTTTTGAGAGATTGGAGGAACGGAATCCGGAGCATATCGCCCTCAAGTATTACCGGGCATATCACTCCGGCAGCGCCAAGACGCTGAAATCCATCCAGATTTCCCTTGTCTCCCGTTTGGAAAAGTTCAATCTGGATTCGCTGGCCGGTATCACCCAATGCGATGAAATGGATTTGGGGCAAATCGGCGAAAAGAAAACGGCGGTATTTGCTGTAATTCCCGATAATGACAGCTCCTTCAATTTCATCGTGGGTATGCTTTGTACCCAGCTGTTTCAGCAGCTTTACTATCAGGCCGACTCCGTTCACGGCGGCAGACTGCCTGTGCATGTGCATTTCGTCATGGATGAGTTCGCCAATGTCGCCTTGCCGGATGAGTTTGATAAGCTCCTGTCCACCATGCGAAGCCGTGAGATTTCCGTTTCCATCATCATTCAGAACCTTGCGCAGCTAAAAGCTCTGTTTGAGAAGCAATGGGAAAGTATTGTGGGCAACTGTGACGAGTTTCTGTATCTGGGCGGCAACGAGCAGAGTACCCATGAGTATGTTTCCAAGCTGCTGGGCAAGGAGACCATCGATACAAATACCTACGGACGGTCTCGCGGCAGAAATGGAAGCTATTCCACCAATTATCAGCTTGCCGGGCGGGAGCTGATGACACCTGACGAAGTGCGTATGCTGGACAACCGGTACGCACTTCTTTTTATACGCGGAGAGCGCCCCATCCGGGACCTCAAGTACGATATCCTTCATCATCCCAATGTGGCGCTTACGACGGACGGTTCCGCACCGGCCTATACTCACGGCGAGGATACCCGAAGTATCGCTTCCATGGCGTTCAGCTTCGACAAGAAGGCTGTCAAAAACGCCGAAAAGCTGGAGGCAGAAAAACATGAATTCTTGCTCTACTCGGAAGAGGAGCTGGAAGAACTACTTGATGAAAAGGAGAAAAAAGACAATGAAGAAGCTTAATGTAAAGAAGAACACCAACAAGCCGGAGATTCCCGGCAAGGTCAAGAAGGGCTACCGCATTTATGTGATGGCCGTCCTTGCCCTGACGCTTACCATGAGCATGGGCATGACCGCCTTTGCCGCAGGCGACCCCATTACCGTCGTCAACAACCTCAGTGATTTCATCTTCGGCCTCATCCGTGCGGTCGGCCTGATTCTGCTTGGCTGGGGCATTGTGCAGGTCGGTCTCAGCTTCCAGTCCCACGATCCGAGCCAGCGTTCCAACGGTTTCCTGACACTGGCCGGCGGTGTCGTCATCACCTTTGCAAAGGAAATCCTCAACCTCATCGTCGGCTGATCCGGTTTCCGCAAAAGGGGCGGTCGCAAAGACCGCCCCGAAGGGAGGTGTAACGAATGTCGTATAACTGGATTGTGCAGAACCTGGAAAATGCACTGGAAGTCTGGAACGATAAGCTGTCGGAGATCTGGCAGCTGATCACGCAGTCACCGCAGACATTCAAAGGTGGCTCGATTTGGTCGATTATTTGCAGCATCCACGGAGCGCTGCAGGCCATCGGCTATGCTCTGCTGGTTCTGTTCTTTGTGGTGGGAGTTGTGAAAACCTGCGGCTCCTTTGCCGAACTGAAAAAGCCGGAGCACGCGGTGAAGTTGTTCGTCCGTTTTGCGATTGCTAAAGGCCTGATTACCTACGGCATGGAGCTGATGATGGCGATTTTGGAGATTATCCAGGGCGTGGTCAGTACGATCATGAATTCTGCCGGCTTTGGAAGCCCACAGGCAACGGTGCTGCCGCAGGAGATTATCACGGCTGTGGAGGATTGCGGCTTCTTTGAGTCTATACCTTTGTGGGCAGTGACGCTGATCGGCGGGCTGTTCATTTGGGTGCTGTCCTTCGTGATGATTCTGAGCGTCTATGGCCGCTTTTTCAAAATGTACATGTACACCGCGCTTGCGCCTGTTCCGCTTTCCGCCTTTGCTGGAGAGCCTACGCAGAACATCGGCAAGAGCTTCTTGAAAAGCTATGCGTCGGTGTGTCTGGAGGGTGCAATCATCGTTCTGGCCTGTATCATCTTCTCGGTGTTTGCCTCCAGCCCTCCGGTTGTCGATCCGGATGCAGCAGCAGCTTCTATGGTATGGAGCTACATCGGTGAGCTGATTTTCAACATGCTCATTCTGGTCGGCGCAGTGAAGATGGCAGACCGACTTGTGAAGGAGATGATGGGTATCTAAGTATGGCAAAGTGTGTACTGAATCAATGGCGCGGATATACCGCGGCTGATTGCGATTGCAAATATTGTCTCTATTACGGCGGCAGAAAGAAAGGCGAAGTAAATTGCCTTGCAGAGGAATGTGTCTGCAAGGAGGAACTTCAGGAGGCTCTGCGCCGGGAAAGGAATGAAAATGGAGGTCAAAATCAATAGAGAGATTCGGAACTATACCGAGTCTATGTTTTTCGGACTGTCCCTCAGACAGTTCGTTTTTTCTTTGCTGGCTGTCGGCGTTGCGGTTCTTTTGTACTTCGTTTTGAAGCCCTATGTAGGAACCGAGACTGTTTCGTGGATGTGCATCCTCGGTGCCGCTCCCTTTGCGGCAATGGGCTTTGTGAACTACAACGGCATGACCGCAGAGCAATTTGTGTGGGCTTGGCTCCGGAGCGAAATGCTGGAGCCCAAGCAGATCAAATTCGAGCCGGTGAATATCTACTACGAGGCGTTGAAGGACGCTATCGATGAACGCGAAAAGGAGGTTTCCAAGCACAATGATTAAGAGCATCAAAGCGATCCTTGCACAGGACAAGGAGAAGTTTAAGGTTCCGAGAAAGGTGCAGGACCTTATTCCGATCAAGAACATCTGGCCGGATGGCATTTTTAAGGTTGGGAATAAGTTCTCCAAATCCTTCCGATTCTCGGACATCAACTATCTGGTGGCAAGCCGCGAGGATAAAGAGAGCATGTTTCTGACATACTCGGAGCTTCTGAACAGCTTGGACAGCGGCGCTACCACGAAGATCACCATCAATAACCACAGACTGAACAGGTCGGATTTTGAGGAATCCATCCTGATGCCCATGAAGCAGGACGGGCTGGATGAGTACCGCAAGGAGTATAATGACATGCTCCTGGACAAGGCGACGGGAGCAAACGGTATCACGCAGGAAAAGTATATTACCATTACCGTGGCCAAGAAGGACATTGAGGAAGCACGGGCATATTTTGCGAGAATTGGAGCGGATTTGACCGCCCATTTCGCAAATCTGGGTTCCAAGTGTGTGCCCCTGAACGCCGTTGAGCGGCTGCGCATTCTCCACGACTTTTATCGCCCCGGTGATGAGGTGGCATTCTCGTTTGATATGAGCCGAAAGGCACGTCTGGGGCATGATTTCCGTGACTACATCTGCCCGGACAGCATAGAGCGTACTGCGGATCATATCAAGCTGGGCGAGAAATATGCCAGAGTGCTTTTCCTCAAGGATTATGCCAGCTATATCAAGGACAGCATGTTCTCGGAGCTGACCGAGCTAAACCGCAATCTTATGCTGTCCATTGATGTGATTCCCATTCCCACCGATGAAGCCGTCCGTGAGGTGGAGCGCCTCTTGCTGGGCGTGGAAACGAACATCACCGGCTGGCAGAGAAGGCAGAATCAGAACAACAATTTCTCTGCTGTTGTTCCCTACGACATGGAGCTTCAGCGCAAGGAATCCAAAGAATTTTTGGACGACCTGACCACCCGTGACCAGCGCATGATGTTTGCGGTGGTCACAATGGTGATTACCGCAGACACCAAGGAGCAGCTGGATCTGGATACGGAAACGGTACTGTCTACGGCGAGAAAGCACATGTGCCAGATGGCAACGCTAAAGTACCAGCAGACGGATGGCCTGAACACGGTGCTGCCCATCGGGACGAGGAAAATCAACGCATTCCGAACGCTAACCACGGAGAGCCTTGCGGTGCTGATGCCTTTCAAGGTGCAGGAGATCATGGATAAGGGCGGCATTTACTTCGGCGAAAATGCCATTTCCCACAATCTCATCATGTGCAATAAGGCAAATCTTCTGAACCAGTCTGCTTTCCTGCTCGGCGTTCCCGGCTCCGGTAAGTCGTTCTCGGCAAAGGAGCTGATTACCTTCCTCATTCTGAACACCAACGATGATATTTTGATCTGTGACCCCGAGGGAGAATACGCACCGCTTATTGAAGCCATGGGTGATCTCGGCTCGGTGATCCGCGTGTCTGCCGGCGGCAGAGACAGGCTCAACGCCATGTATATGGTGGACGGGTATGGCGAAAACAACCCCATTGTCGTAAAATCCGAGTTTATCATGTCTCTGATCGAGCAGATCGACAAGAAGGGCGTCGGCCCACAGCACAAGTCTATCATCGACCGCTGCATCACCAATGTGTACCGCAATGCGGCGGACACCGGGACGATTCCCACTCTCTGCACCCTACGCGATATGCTGCTGGAGCAGCCTGAGCCCGAAGCAAAGCAGATCGCGCTGTCCCTTGAGCTCTACCCCACCGGTTCTCTGGACATCTTCGGCAAGCAGTCCAATGTGGACCTCGACAAGCGTGTCGTGGTGTTCGACATTCACGGTCTCGGCTCCCAGCTCAAGCCCACCGGCCTACTGGTGATCACGGACACCATGCTCAACCGCGTGACGCTGAATTGGAAGAAGGGCAAGCGCACCCATGTCTTTATTGACGAGTTCCATGTGGTGTTCGAGAACGAGTTCTCAGCGCAGTTCTTCAACTCTGCATGGCGGCAGTTCCGTAAGCGCAACGCCTACCCCACGGCGATCACGCAGAATGTGGAGTATCTGCTGGATTCCGTTCAGGCCAGTACCATGCTTTCCAACTCGGAATTTGTGGTCATGCTGAACCAGGCTGCCTCCGACAGAGGGCAGCTTGCCAAGCTCCTGAACATCTCCAATGAGCAGATGAGTTATATCACCAATGCCGACGCCGGCTGCGGACTGATCAAATACGGCTCTGCGCTGGTGCCCTTCATCAATCGGTTCCCACAGGATACCAAGCTCTATCAGCTTATGACCACGCGCCCTGGTGAGGGCAAATTTGCAAGAGGACGGGATTAACCCCGCCCTCCATTTTTTGGGAGGAATACAAAATGAAAAAGAATACCCTTGGAATCATCGCCGTTTCTGTGCTTGGCGCGGCAGCGATCTTTTGCAGCGCCATGTTTATGCATCAGTATCTGGATGCGAAGAACAGCAAGGCGACATTTGACGATCTGACAAATCTGATTACGGAAATCGACAAGCCGCAGAAGGCCACCGAAGCGGAGGAATCCGGTCTGAGCGAAGAAGAATTGGCGGCAGCAGAGGCGGCGCTGGCCCGTGAAAAGTATGAGGCACTGTTTGCGCAGAACCACGACTTTATCGGCTGGATCAGAATCGATGGTACGAATGTCAATTACCCCGTCATGCAGGCTCCGAACAAGCCGGACTTCTATCTGAAGCGCAGCTTTGATAAAACATACAGCGACTACGGCGTTCCCTATATTGACGAGGCCTGTATGAACGGGATCAGCAACAACCTTGTGATTTACGGTCATCACATGAACGACGGCTCCATGTTTGCCGACCTTTGCAAATACACCGATGCCGACTTCTGCAGGGAGCATCCGACGATTGTTTTTGACACGCTCTCCAGCCTCGGCAAATATGAGGTCGTTGCCGCCTTCAAATTCAATACGAACCGCGAAACCTTCAAATACAACGAATACACGCTGATGGATGAAGTGCAGTTTGCCGAGTTCATGGAGAATGTCCGTGCAAGACAGCTCTATGACACGGGCGTTACTGCTGAATACGGAGATCAGCTTTTGACCCTTTCCACCTGCGAATATACCTATCCCAACGGTCGCTTCGTTGTCGTAGCGAAGAAGGTGTGACTTGTCTGCTCTGAAGGGAGGCGATGGCTTTGGGCCGGATAAAAACAAGAGAGAGCGTTAAGGATATCAAGATTCTTGATAAAGCGGCTGTTGCCTCCGAGCGCATGAAGACAGCGCTTGTCCGTTCCAAGGATCAGGCGGAAAACCTGATGGACGACGGGCAGATTTCCCCCTCCGAATACGCGGAGGACAAAATCCGCTATGCCGCTGAGGATGTGACCGATCAGGTTTGGCACGAGGTCTCCGGCCAAACGAAAAAAGCCATTGAAAGAGGCAAGGAGGCGCACCGGGAGCACCGCAACGAAAAGCGCATCCACAAAAATGAAGAACGGGTTCGCCGCTATGAGGAGGAGCTGCGTAGGGGCGCACCAAGCAGAACGCCGCGAGAGGAGGCTGCGCGGCAAAATACGGAGGCTACACGGACAAGCATCCGGAGCAGACGAAACCAGACCATCAAATCTGCGGAGCGAACCGAACGCACCATCAAGCAGTCTGCCCGCTCTGCCGGGAAACAGACCGTAAAAGCCGGTGCAAAGGGAACGGTAAAGTCAACAGAGAGGGCCGTAAAGACTGCGGAGAAAACCTCCAAGGCTGCCATCAAAACCGCAGAGGCAACAGCGAAGGCAACGCAAAAGGCAGCGGCTGCGGCTGCAAAGGCCGCTCAGAAAGCGGCGGAGATTGCCCGCCAGACTGCCATAGCTGCCTACAAAGCGGCTGTTGCGGCGGCGAAAGCTGTTGCGGCGGCAATCAAGGCCATAGCAGCGGCGATGAAAGCACTGGTTGCAGCCATCGCTGCTGGAGGTTGGGTTGCGGTCGTGGTCGTTGTTGTTGTCTGCCTTGTTGCCTTGATTGCTTGCTCCTGCTTCGGCATTTTCTTTTCAAGCGAGGATACCGGCTCAGAAAAGACGATGCGGCAGGTCATTCAGGAAATCAACATGGATTACCAGAACGAGCTGGATGCCATCAAGGATTCCGTTGCATACGATGCGCTTGAAATGTTCGGTTCCCGTGCCGTGTGGCCGGAGGTGCTGTCGATCTATGCCGTCAAGACGACCTCCGATCCGGATAATCCCCAGGAGGTGGCAACGATCACTCCGGAAAAGGAACAGCTTCTGAAGGACCTGTTTTGGGAGATGAATGAGATCACCCATCGGACGGAAACAAGGACAGAGACGGTCATTGCGGAGACAGACGACGGCAACGGCAATATTCTTGAGGAAGAGGTACAGGAGACGATTACGACGCTCTATATCGCCGTCAGTCACAAAACCGCGGATGAGATGGCTGCACAGTACGGCTTTAATGAGAATCAGAAGCAGCAGCTTGCAGAACTGCTTGCGCAGGACGGCAGCATGTGGGCGGCGGTGCTTTACGGAATCTATGGAGTGGATGACCAAATCGTTGCCGTGGCGCTGTCGCAGGTGGGCAATGTGGGCGGTGAGCCCTATTGGTCATGGTACGGCTTCGGCAGCCGTGTGGAGTGGTGCGCCTGCTTCGTCAGCTGGTGTGCGAACGAATGCGGCTATATCGACACCGGTGTCATTCCGAAGTT
>CALXAO010000192.1 GCA_944386295.1 uncultured Clostridia bacterium
GAGAAAAGAAAGAAAGTAACAGTATTGCAAATCAGCGTAAGCTGATTAAAGATTATTTGAAGCATCACCCGGAAATCATTCTGACCCAGGAGTTTTGTGATGATGGATTTACCGGTGCAAATTTTGACCGCCCGGATTTCCAGAAAATGATTGAGCTGGTCAAAAAGAAGGAAATTGACTGTATTATCGTCAAAGACCTTTCCCGATTTGGTCGAGATTACATTGAGTCAGGAAAATATATTGAGAAAATTTTCCCGGCTCTCGGAATCCGTTTTATCGCAATCAATGACAACTACGATTCCGCAGCAAATCAGCAGGCAGGAAATGAAATTATCCTTCCGTTTAAAAATTTGATTAACGATTCCTACAGCCGTGATATCTCCATCAAAGTCCGTTCCAATCTGGACATTAAAAGACGGAATGGCGAATTTGTCGGTAATCATGCGATATACGGATACCAGCGGTCAGAGGAAAATAAGAATCAGCTGGTCATTGACAAAACCGCAGCTCTCGTTGTGGAGAGTATTTTCCGGATGAAGATTGACGGATTCAGTCCGGCACAGATAGCTGACAGGCTGAATCAGGATGGAGTTCTTTCTCCATATGAATATAAAAGGCATTGCGGTTCCAGGTATCAGTCCGGATTTCGCAAGCAGGCTCGGACAGTCTGGAGTCCGGTAGCAATCTACCGGATTTTGAAAAACGAGATGTACACAGGAACTTTGGTACAGGGAAAGACCACAACTCCGAATCATAAGGTCAAAGTTCGCAGTACAAAGGATGAATCGGAATGGGTGCGGGTAGAAAACGCCCATGAAGCGATTATTCCACCGGCAACATTCGATATGGTTCAGAAATTGATGCTGGAAGACAGCAGAAGCCCTGTTGGAGGGGAAGCCGTCCATTTATTTTCCGGAAAAGTTTTCTGTGCTGACTGCCACAGCTCCATGATCCGGAGAAAAACAAAATCCCATGGAAAAGAGTATGTGTATTTTATCTGTGGAGCAAACAAGCAGAATAAAGAGATATGCTCTCCTCACAGAATCACGGAACAGGCAGTCTATGATACGGTGCTGGCAGTGATCCAGTCGCAGGTGTCTCTGGCGTTGGATTTGGAATCCGCCTTAAAAGAACTGGACGGTATTTCCTGGGAACGGCGTGAACTGGAACGGATTGAACGGGGAATTGCCCGACAGGAAGAAGTCATCGAGTACAACAAGAAGATGAAGGCGATGGTTTACGAAGACTTCAAGATGGAAGTTATCACGCTGGATGAGTATAAAATCTTAAAAGCGGACTGTGACCAGAAAATCCAGGATGCAAATGATTCGATTGCCCATTTGATTGGCAATCGGAATAAGGTAAATTCCGGTCTGACCGGACAGCAGAGCTGGCTTTCTCAGTTCCGGAAATATCAGAACATTCAGGAACTGACCCGCAGAGTGGTGATTCATTTTGTGGAACGGATTGAGATTACAGCGGACAAACAGATTTCGCTTACGCTGAGCCACGCAGACCAGTTCCAGGCGATATTGGAATTTTTAGAAGAATATCAGGGACAACAGAAAAATGTACAGCCTGTAGAAAAGGAGGTGGGATAATTGGCAAGAGTTGCAAAACGCCGGGAACGGCAGGATGTTCAGCTCCAAAAGGCTGAATCCGGCATCAAAGTTTATCAGACAGCGATTTATGCCCGATTATCCCGTGAAGATAACTTAAGCAATTCCGATTCCATTGAGAATCAGATTGCGTTGCTGGAGCGATACATTGACGCTCGATTTTACCTTCAGCTGGCTGATATTTTTGCAGATAACGGGTTTACCGGAACCGATTTTGAACGACCGGAATGGCAGCGTCTGATGGAAGCGGTTCAGCAGAGAAAAATCAACTGCATTATCGTAAAAGACCTGTCCCGCCTGGGCAGAAATTACATTGAAACCGGCGAGTTTCTGGAAAAAATCTGTCCGTTCTTTGGCATCCGCTTCATTGCGGTCAACGACAATTTTGATACGGATACAGCGGAAGCCAACGGGCAGCTGTCAGTGTCGCTCTCCAACATTATCAACGATTACTATGCCAAAGATATTTCCCGAAAAGTAACATCGGCTTTGCGAAGCAAAATGGAAAAGGGAGAATATATCGGCTCCTGGGAAAAATACGGGTATGTGAAATCTCCGGAGAACAAGAATCAGCTGATCGTGAATCCGGAAACGGCACCGGTAGTCAGAATGATTTATCAGTGGCGTTCTGAAGGTATGAGCTATATGGGAATCAATAAAAAGCTCAACGATATGGGAATCCCGTCTCCCGGTCAGTACAAGGCAGATCGGGGGATTGTCACCAACAATAATCAGAAGCCCCGGAAGATTCTCTGGAACAAGCACATGGTAACGGACATCCTGAAGGATATTACTTATCTGGGGCATCTGGCACAGCGGAAAACAACGCAGTGTTTATATGCCGGGATTCCGTTCAGCCGTACAGAGGAACAGGACTGGATACTGGTTGAAAATACGCACGAAGCGATTATTGAGCCGGAGTTGTTTGAAAAGGTACAGGAAATCAACGAGAAAGCTGCGGCAGTACAGAAGGCAAACAGGGGGAAATATGACCACCTTCCCAAAGCGAAAAACATTTACGGGAAGAAATTCACCTGTGCGGACTGCGGCTCCGTGATGAAGCTGGTACGCTCCTTCAGCACCAATAAAGATAAGGTATATTTTACCTTTAAGTGTCCGGCTCATGAGGAGCATGGAGCAAGAGCCTGCACTGCCAAGCGGATGCGGAAAGCTGATGTGGACGAAGCGGTGCTCAGCAGCATCAAGGCACAGTTCGAGCTGTTTCTGGACTGCCGGGAAGCACTGGACAGCTTGCTGAAAGCCAAAAAGAAACAGGTGAAAAAGGCTGGAAAGTCAGACCAGGCGAAGGAACTGAAAAAACAGCTGGAGAAAAAGAAGTCTGTTTTTTCCGGGCTGTACCGTGACCTGCGGGAAGGGCTTATCGACGATCAGGACTATGCACAGACCCGTGAAATCCTGATGGAGGACATCAGCCGTCTGGAAAAACAGCTTGCAGAACTGAAATCTGCAAAGGCAGAATATGAAGAACCGCTTCAGGAAGCTAAAATCTGGGAAACTCTGATTGAAAAATACGCTCATGCCGAGGAAATCAGTGAGGAACTGGCAGATGCGATGATTGAATCCATGCAGATGAACGGGGACAATTCCCTGAGCATTCAGTTCAGGTACATGGACAGCTTCCAGGCAGTTCTGGATACTGTCAAAATACTCAGGAAGGAGGTTGCGTAGGATGAAAAAGTGTATTGCGGTTTATCTTCGTCTTTCGCTGGAAGATGTGGACAAACGGACAAATCAGGCAAAGGATGAAAGCAACAGTATTGCCGCCCAGCGTCAGCTGATCCAGCGGCATATTGCTCTGAATCCGTATCTTTCCGGATTGCCCCAGATGGAATTCTGCGACGATGGTTTTTCGGGTACGAACTTCCAGCGACCGGACTTCCAGAGGATGATTGACCTGATCCGGGACGGAAATATTCAGATTGTGATTGTCAAAGACCTTTCCCGTTTCGGACGTGATTATCTGGAAGTTGGCGATTATCTGGAACACATCTTCCCGTTCCTGGGAGTCCGGATGATTTCCATCAACGATCACTACGACAGCGAACAGAATCTCGGCAATACCGCCGGGATGGACGTTGCCTTCAGAAATCTGATTTACGACTACTACAGCAAAGACCTTTCCAAAAAGGTAAAAACTGCAATGCGGGTAAAACAGAGGGATGGCGGCTACGTTTCCTGCTGTCTGTATGGGTACAGGGTACTGCCGCAGGAGAAGCATAAAATGGTCATTGACCCTGAAACCGCACCGATTGTCCGGCGTGTATTCGAGGAAATCATCGCAGGAAAGTCCACCAGCCAGGTGGCAAGAGAATTGAATGCGGAAGGCGTTCCAACGCCGCTTGAATATAAGGGTGTCCGAAGAAAAAATCAGTCTGACAAAAAACCTCTCTGGACGCATCAGAGGATTCTGGAAATGCTGAGAAATATCAAGTACACCGGCTGTATGGTCAATCACACCCGTGAGAGCAGGAAAATCAGGGACAAAGCTCAGTACAGGGTTCCAGAAGAGGAATGGATCATCCATGAGAACGCTCATGAAGCCATTGTTTCGATGGAAGAATTTGAAGCGGCAAAAGAAGCTCTGAGAAAGGTGTGTTCCTATCATCGAAAAGGGGAACGGGAGACTTTTCCATTTTACTGTGCTCACTGCGGCAGAAAGCTCCAGAAAACCTTTGGGAATGATGTTCACTTTTCCTGTATGACACCATACTGGAAGGAAGAAGAACTGGCGTGCCGGCAGGTGAGATGGGATAAGACGAAGATTGAGAAGGTGATTCTGGAAACACTGAAAGCACAGATTACTGTGATGAATGTCCAGTATCGAAAAAATGCAAAAGAGACGCAGTCCAAAGGAATCAGGCTCAGGCAACGGCTCAAATCTCTGAGTGATGAGCTGGAATCTGGTGACAGCCAGAAAGTCCGGAGTTATCTGGATTATCGGGAGGGGCGCATTACCAGAGAAGATTTTATCGAGCTTAGAAATCAACGTGAAAAGCGTGCTAAAGAGCTTCAACAGGAGATTGCCGAAACCGAAGCAGAATATCAGGAATATCTGGAAGCAGAGGAACAGGCAAAAAAAGAAAGAGCCGCTGCAAAGAAAACGGGGTCTTTAAATGAGAAGGCTCTCAGAAAGATTATGTATGACGCAGTCGAACGGGTAAATTTTGTGGACGATAAAAATATTGAGATTGTCTGGAAGTTTCAAGATTTTTTTCGATTGGCATCATGAATAAGCAATTCCATATTTGTGCAAAATAACATGTTTTGGTCTTATAATCACACAATGGGTAAGGCAGAAAATCAGTTTTTTCGGTATTCCCGAAAGCTCATAAAAGCGCATGATAAAAGGGCTTTTGGGAGACCGAAAATTTTTTTGGAACTTAGTTGACACAATCAGACGACCTGGGACGTGTGGTAATCCCCAAGGAGATCCGCCGCACCTTGCGCATCAGGGAAGGCGATCCGCTGGAAATTTTTACAAGCAACGACGGTGAAGTGATCTTTAAAAAGTATTCCCCGATTGGAGAGCTTTCTTCCTTTGCGGGACAGTATGCCGAAATTTTGCATAAAACAAGCGGCCGTCCGGTGGTCGTGTGTGACCGCGACCATGTGGTATCGGTGTCCGGCATTCCCAAAAAGGAGCTGCTGGAACGGCGCATCTCTCCGGCTTTGGAGGAGATCATGGAGCAGCGCAAAAACTTTGTCTATGGACAGAGCGACAGCATCCTGCAGCCGGTGGAAGGAGTCGAGCGCACCGCCCTGGTCGCCTATCCCATCATCTCCGCCGGCGATGTGTGCGGAGCGATTCTGTTTTTGGCAGACGGCGATCCGACCGTTCCCACCGAAGCCGAGGAAAAGCTGTTGCAGGCAGCCGCCGGTTTTCTGGGAAAACAGATGGAAGAATAACAACGCAAAAAAAGACAGACCGTTTTTTTATCTGCGGTCTGTCTTTTTTTGCGTTCTCACCCTCTCTGCTGGCGCTTTACCTTGACAGCATGTACCAGAATTTTTATAATTAAAATTGGAGAAAAACGCCGCTTTTGCCGGCGATCAAAATAACAGCATCCGCTACGGGAGGAACATAGATGATCCCTAAAAAGGAATGGATTCAACAGTGGATACAGCATCGGGACGAGCTGTATTCTTCGGTGGATCTGGAACGGTATTTTGTGCAGGGAGAGGTAAACGGTCAGCAGGTGGAGGTGGTCCGCATCGGGCTGTGCTCGGTGCCGACCGGCGAGCTGATGGCGCGCGATCCCATCTTCTGTCTGGAAAACCGCAAAGAGCTGCCCTACTTTATCAATGCGCCGGTCGGCAACTATCCGGTGGAGCTGGCGCTGGTGCGTCCCGACGGAGAGGAGCCGTTGTTTGTTGCAGCACGGGTCCGCTTTAACTACCGCACAGCAGTCCGCTTTGAACAGGCGCTGATCGGCACCGAGGAGATCGCCGATTATGACGGCGGCTTCTTCGGCTTCTTTTCTTACAGCGGTCTGGGCTGCATCTGTGACCGGAAGGTACATCAGGCATTCTGCAACTTTCTCGAAAAATGGCGCAGGGACAATCCCGAAGGGGAGCTGTTCGAGGATTATTTTGCGCCATTGCTCGAAAAAAATCCTCATGCGTGGCTCAACTGGGTGATTCCTGGCACCGAGCATCATCTGCCGATCTTTCCGACCGGCTGGGGAGAGGGACAGTATCCGGTCTACTGGGGACGGGATGCCGAGGGCGGCGTCTGTCAGCTGGTGATCTGGATGATCGATCTGGACAAAAAGGACGAAGAGGAACCAGTGGACGAGTTGGAGGAGGAGATCCTCGAATCGGACACCGATCAGGAGCAGCTGGAGCTGCCGGCACTTTTGGAGGCAAAAGGCGGGTATCGCTGCCGGTTATTTCTTGACAACTGGCACCAGTTCTTTGAGGATGACCAGCTGCTGCCGGTGCTGTTTACCGCAAGGGGTCAGGCGCTGGAGCCGGAGGCCTGCCAAAAGGCGATGCAGCATCTGGTGGAACATCAGTACGGGATCTTGGATGAGATGATGCTCTCGCTGGAGGACAAGTATCCCATCATGCAGCTGGAATACGGGCATCCGATGGCGGAAAATGCGCCGGAGATGCCGAACCTGCGCGACCGGAACGACTTTTCCGAATTGCTGCGTCCGCTGCGGCTGATGGTGGATGTGGACACCGGCACGGTGTCGGCGGCATTCCGCTGCCGCTGGGATGAGAAGTATGGTCTGGGTATCAGCGTCTGCGGCGAACAGCTGGTGCAGATCGGGACGATGCAGCTGGTGCCCGAGTTTGAACAGCAGCAGGAAGCAACAGAACAGCTTGCTGCCCCACAGGAGCACAGAAGAACCAAACCGCTGGGCCGGCGCAAAAAGAAGCAGTACAAAAAGAGAGAACAGAAAAAGATGGTCAGCCAGCAGATGGCGGTTTCCAATGCGGCAAAGCGGCATCTATAATATCATAGGAGGAAAGTGTTTGCGATGGAGGAGTTCAGGGAAGCAGCGGCAAAATTTATCAAAACGATTGCGGTATTTATCAAGTGGGTGCTGCTGGCGTCGGTGGTAGGCAGCATCGTCGGCGTAATGGGCGTACTGTTCCACTTTTCGGTGGAGAAGGTCACCGAATTGCAGACAAGCTATCCGTGGCTGCTGTTTTTGCTGCCGGTGGGCGGCATCGTGATCGTGCTGCTGTATCGGGTGTGCGGCATGGAAAGGGATATGGGTACCAACACCATCCTGGAGGCGGTGCGCGGAGAACATGC
>CALXAO010000193.1 GCA_944386295.1 uncultured Clostridia bacterium
TGTCGGAGATGTCAAAGACATGTCTCAGCTTGTAGGGAACATCTCTGTCGATCAGCAGGGCGATGCCCTTCGTGCCCTTGTTTACCCATCTGCCGAGTTTATTCCATGTGTCGATTTCCGCACACGCCGTTGCATCCGGCTTCTGCGCATGGATGAGCAGCTGCTCCTTAAAGCTGTACTTGTAGTTGTTTGCCGCCGTAATCAGAAAATCGGTATATCGGTCGGCATTGGAGGCGATATCCCTGGCAGTCTGGGACGCCATCTCCAAAATGATTCTGTATTTGCTCGGCATGGGAACTCCCTCCTTATCTTACTTTGATCGTGACCTCAACGGTCTGCGCATTCTCTCCGAGGATCGATGCAAATAAAAGCCCGGTTCTGGCGTTGGATACCTTCGTCACAAGCTCATTCAGCCGGCAGACGGTGGTATTGATCTCTTTCTGGTTATCTGCGTAATAGTAGCCCGTTTCATCGCTGCAAATAGGAAAGCCATCCTGTCGCAAGGCGCTGATCTTGCGGCGAATATTTCGTCCGTCAAGCAGAAACAGCTTTTCAAGCTCCTTGCTGTGGATGGCATTTTCTTTGCCAATATGATTTTTACGGAGATACTCGCAGATGGCTTTCTTCTTATCCATAGTTTCTCCTTATCTCGCAGGTTCGTGTTCTTTTTTCTTTGGGGTCGTTTCCGGAAGCTTTCTGTGAGGATCGTCCTCTACAGAAAGGCCCTTGGGCAGTGTATCCAGGTCGTTCAGGAACGCACGGGAAATCGTCTTGCCGTTCCGGTCTCGGTACAGGACGACGCACAGCGGTTCGCCGTGATAGAGCGACTCCTTCAGGTCTGCCAGAAAGCGCTGCTCATCGCTGTACTCAACGCTGCTGCAAACTTTTCCGTTAAAAGCCAAATAGTCCAGTCTGGCTATGTAGCTTTTGCTCGGCAGTGCATGGTTCATCGCGCTTCACCTCGTTCTCTCTGCCGGGTGGGAAAACTCCAGCCGTACACTTTTCCGATTTCATCGCCAAGCCTGCGGGTGACACGGACGATATCTGCTCTGGTGGCTGTGCCGCTGTAGATTTTTTCTTTGAGCCGGTCCTTTTGCGTCTGGGAAACATTGTCCTTATACACCCGATAGAGATAATGGTTTGTGCCGTCATGGTGGGTGTCATCGCACCGAAGATCTCCGTTCTTGTCCACATACCATGTGGTATAGTCGTAGTCGGAATAAAGGCAGTCACGGATATTGCCGCTTGGAATTTCCTTATAGCCCATGCGTCTGCCATTCCAAAGCCCCAAATCGGCAACAACCAGAATGGGCTGCGAAAGCTGGATGTCCAAATTCAGGCGTTCATCCTCAAGATAATGCCCATTTTCCTCATACATCATGGCGACGCGCTCGTCCTCGGAAAGCGTCGGATATTCTTCCTCCATCCAATCTTTCCACTCCTCATAGTCAAGGTCGGCATTAGACCAGATACGATAATCGCTCTCACTCATCTTGCATCACCTCTGTCCTTCGGCATCACAGGTTTTCCGTCTGCGTCATAATTTCTCGGGTCTGCGGCGGGCACCTGAAAGCCGAACATAGAGCCGGCCTTCATTGCTTCTTCCTGCGCTCGGCTGACGCCGAGCTTTGCATTATACTCATTCGCGATGCTCCGGGCTTCGTCCTTGTCGGTGACGGGAATGTCCGTCTTGAAGTAGCCCTTTTCGCCGCGCTTGATGATAATGATTTCGTCGCTGCCGGAAAGAACGCTGTAGCACCGCTCGGGCAGGTTGTCCCGAACCGGCTCGTAGGTATGGCCGCCGTATTCCATGCGCTCGGCAAACTCGCAAATGTGATAGAGGTTGCTCCCGATCTCCACTTGGTAATCGTCGATATACCGGCAGGTGCGAATCTGGTCTTCATTCCACGAATAGTGGATTTTCACCTTGCCGCCATCCGGAATGCGAAACAGCTCCTTGTAATGGCTGTCAATAAAACGGATTCCTTTCTCTGCGTCCTTCAGGTGCTGATCGAGCCAATCCCGGCGATAGCAATAGCAGTACAGGTTGTATTCGCCTCTGTCCGGGTTCAGGCGCAGAAGATAGGCATATTTTTCGGTATCCACACGAACGCCATAGTAGCCCGGTTCCCCCTGCATACGGCTTTGGGGTGTGCAATAGCAGTACTTGGCAAGCGACCTGCGGTTATGAAGAATGTCGCCTTCCTCACGCAGAGAGTTGATCACCTCGTCAAACTCTGCCTTGAACTCGTCGGTTTTCAGCTCCTCCCGGAAGTCAAACCAACTGCTGAAAAAGCCGTTGCCGTCCGTGTCCATATCAGCCCGGAGGTGACCGATCAGCCCGGTTTGCATGGAAATCTGCGTGCTCTGGCGAAAGGTATATTTGTCCTCCGCCTCGATCATTGCTCTTTTTTCATACTCGATCATCTTGCTTCACCTCTTTCCTTGGGCGGTTTCTTTTCCTGTTCGTGTATCTCTTTCGCTTTTTCCAAGCCCTTCTGCGCCCATTCGGGAAGCTTCTTTTCCTCCATGACACCGAGAAAGTCCGTGCGGTAAAAGGATGTCTTTCTCCCGTTGTACAGAGAAATGCAGTAGCAGGTACGGCCTCGCGCATTTGCCTGCGCACCAAAGCCGCCGGTACACAGCATGAGCTGGTGATTGGCATGACGGAACTCGGGCCGGAGAATGCTGCCCTTGACGACAACCACCTTGTTCTCGATGGAATTTTCGTAGGAAACCGGCGCGCAGCTTTCTGCCATGAGTTCCTCATTCATGCCGACTTCCTGACAGGCTCTTTCGTTTTCCTGGACGATCTCCTCGGCTGCGTCCGCTACGCGCTGCCCGAACACCTTTGCAATCTCCGCAAAATCGTCGCTGACCAGCACCCCGGAATAGCGCTCGAAAATAGCGTTGGTCTCTACGAAGCAGCACATATACCGTTCATCCTTGTCGGCGTTGGGATTCTCGCCCAGAGCAATATCCTTGTGCCCGATATACATGGAATACTTTACGGAGTAATCTCCGATTTTTCTTGTCTCTTCCATAGCGTCTCCTTTTATAAGCGGGGCGGCATCCGTAAAAAGATACCGCCCCTTGCCGTTTTACTTTCTGTTCTTCAGGCGAAGAACGATCAGGCCTGCGATGATAAACACCACAAGACCGATGCCGATGATAACCTTAGCGCTCATGCTTGCCAACCTCCTTCTTTTTACGGAAAGTAAAGAAAGCCGCCGCACATGCGCCGACTGCGGAGATGCCCGCAAGTGCTGCCCAAAGAGGCATATTGGTGGTATCTCCG
>CALXAO010000194.1 GCA_944386295.1 uncultured Clostridia bacterium
TGAACAAGTATCTCAATCTGCAAAAACATTATTAGGATATGGATTTGACCTTAAAAATCTAAGTTATGTAATGCAAACAATAGGTGATGCTACATCTGCTATGGGTAAACCAGAAAACTTTGATAGAATTGCCTTAGCGATGGGTTAGTGGATGTCAACTAACTTGGCCCATCTAAAATTGGGTGAAATCGGTGAACGCTAAAGGGAAAGTTAAATTGGATGAATATTTAACCTCAAAGTGACATATAATTATATTAAGGAGTGTGATTATATGCCAATAATTAAATGTAAAACTTGTGATAAAGAATTTAAAATATATAATTCAGATATAGGAAGAAAGAAATATTGTTCTGTCGATTGTAGAAATGAAGGAATAAAAAAGCGAGTTAAATTTAATTGTATTATATGTGGGGTTGAATTTGAAAAACATCCATCGAGGGCAAAACAAAGTGAAAATAAATATTGTAGTAAAAAATGTGCACACGTTGGACTACAAAATAGAGAAACAAGACAATGTACTATATGTGGAAAAGATGTGACTAGAGCTAAAAGTCATTTCAGCGATAATGTACTTTGTTCTAAGGAATGTACTAATAAATTTCATTCAATAAAACAACTAGGTGAGAAGAATCATGCATACAACAAGGTTGAAATGGAATGTGTAATATGTGGTAACCATTTTAATGTTTCTTATAGTAGAGTTCAAGCTGGAAAAGGTAAATGTTGTTCAGTTGAATGTAAAAAATTATATCTAAGTGAATTATTTAGAGGTGAGAATAATCCATACTACAAAAATGGAGAAAGTAGTATATTATCACGCAATTATAGAGGATATAATTGGAACGAACAACGAAAACTAGCATTAGAACGTGATGAACATAAATGCACTATCTGTGGTAGTGAGAAAAATCTACAAGTACATCATATAATCAGATATCACGATTTTGATGGAGATTATATTAGTGCAAATAAATTAGAAAATCTACAAACACTTTGTGGTAGTTGTCATTCTAGGATAGAGAATAGACAAGAAATTGCCAAACTAAATAAACTTTCACCCAAGCCAACACCGAGGTAAGGCACTAGATTGCGAAAGGCTAGTGTCCACTGTAACGCATAGAGGATGAATAAATATAATTCCTCCACGAGCGCCCAACATCCATATACTATGGATGAAAATATATGCTAAACTGGGTTGGAATTGACCAACTAATGAAAATGAGGGAAACTTCCAGAGCATAGGATAAAAAGCCTATGGGTAATAACGAATTGCAAATGTTGACAAAAGGTACAGCAAAAAGTGAGGAAATGCTTCAATTAATGGAAGCTAATATTCCAGTGGTTGAAATTCTTTCAGAAAAATTAGGAATGACTGCACAAGAAGTAGCAAACATAGGGGATCATTCTGTATCATCTGTAAAAGTTGTAAATGCTTTACTTGAAGGATTAAATGAAAGATATGGTGGTATGTCTGAAAACATGGCCACTACTACAACAGGACTTATAAATAATATAAAAGAAAGTGTAGCATATATTGGTTCACAATTATTTAAACCACTATACGATAGCTTCTCTGGAATGTTAAAACCTATTTCAGATAAATTATCAGAATTATCAAATGTAATAAGAAACGCAGGTATAGACGGTGCATTAAAATATTTATTTCCACCTGATATGTATACTTCAATAAAACTATTCTGTGCATTAATAGGAGAACTTGGTAAATCTATATTTTCACTTATTTCAGCAATCCAACCTTTATCATCACAATTAACTTATACATTTATCAATTTATTTAATGCCGCATCACCTATATTAATTGTATTTTTAAATACATTAAGTAAACTAATTTCAATTGTATCAGCAAATACAGTAGTTATGAGAATATTTGCAACGTCATTAACCGCATTAGCAATTGTAACTACTATAACAAAAGTAATTAAAAATTTCAGAAATGAAATAGGAATATTATATACAGTTGTTACATTTGCTAAAAAAGGTGTAATGTTACTTAATGGTGCGTTAGCTTTCTTAGCCGCAAATCCAGTAGTATTAGGAATAGCCGCAGTATGTGCCGCATTAATTGCACTTGTAATGAGTACAGAAAAAGGACGACAAGCTGTTGATAAACTTTGGGTGAGTTTGGCTAGATTAATGGGAATTAAAAGTGTTGATGTATATGAACCATTAGATCCAAAAGATTTAGAGGATGATTTAGACAATTTCTTTGGTAAATTAGATAGTAATATCGAGGGTGTCGGCGGTGGATTAGAAGATGTTGGAGATGAAGCAGGAGAAGCTGGTAAGAAGGTAAAAGATAAATTCGTAGCTTCATTTGACGAATTATTCCAAGTTCCAGAACAATTGGACGAGGTATCAGATTCATTAGGTGACGTAGGTGGAGGTAATTTAGGTGATTTAGGTGTCGGAGGACTTGATGACTTAACTAAGAACCCAATAGATACAGATGCATTTGATATAGGTCCTATTGAAATAGACACTATAATAGTTCCACCAAAACCACCTACATTGCCTACGTTTGAGCCTATATTAGTTCCAATTTTAGTGACTGGATTAGAAGGTGCATTATCCGCATTAAGAAGTTTAGCAAACGCACTTGGTCAAATACCATCTAAAATTGTGAGTACAATTGATGTAGTTGCAACTGGTGTTCCTACATTAGTTAGTTCAATAAT
>CALXAO010000195.1 GCA_944386295.1 uncultured Clostridia bacterium
AGAGGGCGTTCCGGTCCGACGGGGACAGCGGCTGGCGGCCCTGCCCACGCTGGCGGAGGAGACCGGTCTGAGCGTAAAGCAGCTCCGGACAAGCATTCGTAAGCTGGAGGAAGGGCAGGCGATTTCCCGCAGGTTTTGCCGGGTGTGGGGAAACGGAAAAACCCTGTATACCGTTTGCGATTACCCGCCGTTTCCGGAAGAAGGGGAACGGCCGGGCAGGCGGAGGACAGGCGGAGGGCAGGCCATAGGGCAGGCCAAGGGCAGACGTTCCTTATTCCATAAAAAGAATAATAATTTATATAACAAGGGAATAAGCCCCCGGGACGCGGCGGAAATGGATTGGAAAATTTTAGAAAAGGAGCTGGCGGAGAATGATTGCGGACAAGAAGAATAAAAGAAGGGGCGTTGCTCCTTCCCGGGAAGAGGTAAAGGCCCGTTTGCAGCAGGCGAAGCGGCTGGACGAGCTGATCCAGCGGGATATGGAGGAATTGGCGCGGCTCCGGGCCCTGGCAGGCGCCCTTCCGTCGGGGGAGACCCGGCATGGGGCCTGGGGGGAGAAGATGCAGGCGCTGGAAGAAAAGATTCAGGGGGAAATCGACCGGTACCTGGATCAGAAGGCGGACATCCGGGAAAAAATCGCGGCGGTTCCCCGGCGGGAGGAGCGTCTGATTCTGTTCTACCGGTACATTGATTTTCTTTCCTTTGAAAAAATCGCGGAAAAAATAAACTACTCGGTGGCCCAGGTGTACCGGCTCCACGAAAAGGCCCTCAACAGGATAGAAAATGTTATTGAATGAGAAGTGCCGGTGTGCTATAATAGCGGCATGAAGACAGATTTCTTAATCTCGGGGTTGCGTCCGCGCCATGGCGCGGAGGGCGGGAAACGTCGGTTGGTTCGGGTGGGGTTTTCCCGACGAGATTTTTGGGAAAGGAGGCGTGAACGGTGTCGGAAAAATGGGACCGGCGACGGCAGGCGGTGCGGAACTACAACGCCAACGGCGGCAATATGAAGCAGGCCATGCTGGATGCCGGATATTCTCTGTCCTATGCGGAGAGCCATTCCAATACTCTGCGGAAGCTCTTGGAAACCCAGGAAAAAACAAACTCCGAAAAAATTTTATCGGTTCCGGAGATTCAGGCCTGGTGGAGCCGGAACGTTAAAGACGAAAGCTTAACTATGGGAGAACGGATCAAATGCAGCGATCTGCTGATCAAATCGTTTGGCGGATTCCTTGACAATGGGAAGGGATCTGTCCGCAGACTGGAGGATTTGCTGTGAGGGCCGCCAGGCTGATCCAACGGCGAAAGGCGAAGTGGGCGGAAACCTCCAGTATGGCCCAGGACCGGCAATTGAGAGAGGCGATTGCGGAGGAAATCCTGGCAAGGGAGGACCTGCTGGCGGAAATCCGGGGAAATCCGGAACTGCTCATCGAACTGGTCTTCCTGGTGGTTGACAAGGACCAGAAGACGGTGCCGTTTTTCCTGAATGGGGTGCAGCGGGAATTTATCGCCACCCTGAACCGGGCCAGAGAGGACTATAAAAACGGCCGCGTTTCCCAGATTTCTCTGTTGGTGCTCAAAGGAAGACAGCAGGGGTTTACCTCCCTTGTTACGGCGTATCAGCTGGCCTGCAGTATTCTGAACCGAAATTTTCAGGGGTTTACCCTGGCGGACAAGAGCGACAACGCGGAGGCGATTTTCCAGAACAAGGCAAAGGTTCCCTACGGACTGCTGCCGGAATGCTTAAAGCCCACCGAGAAATACAACAACCGAAGGCAGCTTCTTTTTGAAAAGCTCAACAGTAGCTGGGCGGTGGACACGGCCACCCGGGACGTGGGACGGTCCCGGACGGTCAATTTCTTTCACGGCTCCGAGTGCGCGTTCTGGAAGGACGGGATTTCTTCGGTACAGGGCGCGCTGGGGGAGGCGTTCACAGGAAATTGCATTAAAATATACGAGAGCACCGCCAACGGGTACAACGACTATAAAAAAATGTGGGACAGCGGGGTTCACATAAATTGCTTTTACCCATGGTGGAAAACGAAGGAGTACCGCATTTCCCTCCGGGGCGGGGCGGAAGGGAAAGCCTTCCTGGGGGGCCTGTCCGCCGGCAAGGGCTGGATCTGGGATCGGCTCCGGTGGCTGCAGGCCGAAAAGAACCTGGAGCCGGAGCAGCTGTTCTGGTATTGGAACAAGTACAATACCTATCTGGACAAGGATTTTATAAAACAGGAGTATCCCTGTACCCCCCAGGAGGCGTTCCTGCTGTCCGGAAAGAACGTTTTTGACATTCCCTGCCTTTTGGCAAGGCTGGACGCCATTTCCGGCCCTTTGAAAACCGGGTTCTTCGCCTATGACTATGACGGCGTACGGATTTCCAATATCCGGTGGGTCAATGAGAAAAACGGCTATATCAATGTGTATTGGCCCCCGGGGCCGGGGGAGTACTGCATCGGCGGAGACACTGCCGGAGAGGGCAGCGACTATTTTACAGGGCACGTGCTTGATGCCCGGACCGGACAGCAGGTGGCTGTCCTACGGCATCAATTTGATGCCGACCAGTACGCCAGACAGATGTATTGCCTGGGTCGGTATTATAAAAACGCTCTGATTGGAGTGGAGGCAAATTTTGACAGCTACCCCATTCGGGAGCTTCAGCGGCTGGGATATCCAAGACAGTATACACGGGAAGCCCTGGACACCTACACCGGAAAGACCGAAAAGCGGTTCGGGTTCAAGACTACAAGCCTTACAAGGCCCACGATCCTTTCCCGGCTGACGGAGATTGTTCGGGAGCATTGCGATACCATAAACGACAAGGCCACCCTGGAGGAGCTGCTGACCATTGTCCGGAACGAAAAGGGGCGTATCGAAGCGCCGGCAGGTGGGCATGACGATCTGATGATGGGGCTGGCGATTGCCCATGAAGTCCGGGGGCAGGCGGTGTTCCTCCCCGAAGCGATTCCCATGGGACCGCCGGACCCGTTCGGTCGTTCCTCCCCCTGGGATTGGGGGGAAGAAATCACAGTTGTATAGGGGGTAATTATGACAGTATTTACAGTATTGGCCACCGGCGCGCTTTGTATCCTGTGCTTTTTTCTGGGGGCAAGGGTGGGACAGGCCGCGAAAAACGGAGAGGTCCTCCGGCCGCCGGAGGGAAACCCATTCCGGGCCTTTCGGGAGAGGGAAAGCCGCAGGGAAGCGGAGCGGGAGCAGCGCAGGCTGGACATAATTTTGCGGAATGTGGAACGGTTTGACGGCACCGGGCAGGGGCAGGAAGACGTTCCGGAAGGGCGGGGATGAGATGAATCAGCAGGAAATCAGGGAAACGGCGGTATGGACGCTGTATGAAAAGGGCCGGGGCTATCACCGGCGGACCGGCATTTATACCGATACCGACCGGAACTACCGGATGTACAACGGGGACCAGTGGGCAGGCGCCAAGCTGGGGGATGTGGAGCCGGTGCAAAAGAACTTTATCAAGCCCATTGTAAAGTATAAGGTTTCGGTCATTCATGACAATTTGTATTCCATTCATTATTCCCCGCAAAATATGGAAAACCGGGAATTTTACCGGCAGGCCGACCGTTACTGCGCCATGCTCAACCGCTACGCCCACCGGATTTGGGAGCGGGACAAAATGGATGTGAAGGGCCGCAGGATCACCAAGGACGGGGCCATCAACGACGAGGGAATCGTATATGTGGATTTTGACCGGGACCGGATGATGCCGGTCAATGAGATTGTCAAGAAAAACGACATCTATTACGGCAACGAGAACGATGATGACATTCAGGCCCAGCCCTATATTCTGATCCGGAAGCGAATGCCGGTTGTGAACGCGGTGGAGCTGGCGCTGGCGGAGGGGATGCCGGAGGAAAAGGTCCCCTGGATCCAGGGGGATACGGACTGCTTTGAGGAAAGCGGAGACGGGGCGAAGGACGAGCTGGACAACATGGTGACTGTCCTGTACAAGATGTACCGGCAGGACGGCACGGTGCGTTTTTCCGTGGCGACCCGGTGGTGTGTGATTGCCGAGGATGTAGACACCGGCCTGTCCCTGTACCCGGTGGCCCATTTC
>CALXAO010000196.1 GCA_944386295.1 uncultured Clostridia bacterium
GCTTTCCGCCGGAAAACTTCAGTTCCCGGCGCACCCGTAACCCGACAGACTGGACATGAATGTAATACTTTTTCGCGTCTTCTGCTTCATATTCAATATATGCAGATTTCCCGTGGGCTTTCCAGCCCCGTCCGGCAACAGGACGGATGACGACGCCGTCATCACCGCCCCCCAGGGTGGCCTCTATGGCCTGTCCGTCCCCGAGATAGACCCCGATGTGTCCCGGCATGGACAGGAATTCCCCCGGAACCAACGCCGAAAAATCCTCCGAAACATCAACGCAGGAGGAAAACATGCCGGAGGCCGTGGTGTCCGGCACGCCATTGGCCTGATAGACCCCGCCGCCGAAGGCCTGGTTCGGGTCACCCGTCCACCCCCAAAGAATGCCCTTGAGCAGCCCGACGCAATCAAAAGCCCAGACTTGGCTTCCTGTTTTGCTCCGAAGAAGCTTCTGTCTTGCCGCGCTGTAATTCTTCGGATACTGTTTTACTTTTTGGGCGATCAGACTTTCGGTCAGCCGGTTTCCGAAGGTCCCCCACATGTACACCGTTTCCTTTGCTGCCGCCTCTTTGAGACGGGCGACAAATTCCCTGTTTTTCATTTTGCTTTCCCCTTTCATTTATGAAAATGCTCCAGATCCGCAATTCTGTGATTGGCCACTCGGATTTCTTCCGCAATTACAGCATCCTGCTTTTCCAGCCGGTACACCCGCTCAATCACCTGATTGTGTTTTTCCACCTTTTTTTCCAGCTCCTGAATCCGGAAATTCACCAGACGGTTCGCAGTGATAATTCCGCCGAAGGAGCCGAACAGTGTCCCAAACAGGGATAGCACGGCAATCAGCACCGTTTCATTCATGGCAACCACTCCCCCGTGTTATTCAAAAAACGGTCCCGTCCACATTGCGCCAGAAGGCTTCCCCATCCACACGCATGATTATTTTCCCGGTGTCCGGATCAATCTTTTTGAACACGGTTTTTCCCAGATACCGTTCCGCGGTCCGGTATTCCAGGCCCTCCAGAAGAGGAGGGTTCATATATTCCATTTCCCCGTTGGCAATTTGATAGATATTTGTCCCGGATGCTTTCAGGAACGCGGAATCAAAGCCAATTGACCCGCCGATCTCCCGCCCCCACATATTGGTTCCGGTAAACCGAACCGTATCCTTCAGAGAGGACAGATCAATCAAGCAGGTTACCGCCGAAGGAACCGCCCCGCTCCAATCCGAGAGAGAGATTTCCCCGGCATTCGCCTGCGCGGCCAGAAGAGAATCATACACCGTGATATCTCCGCTGCCGTCAAAGTCATACAAAGGGATCTGTTCCGTCGGAATCGTTTCCGTTCCGGACAAATGCCGCAGAATTTTTTCCGTTTCCGGGATCCCCGGTTCAATGAACATGGTTTTTGAAACCGTGATACAACCCGTTTTAATATATGTCGCGTTGATGTAAATGTTACCGTCCTCGCCTTTATAAATGCCCTGGAGCTTCCCGCCGTCGGTCAAAAGGTTGAATATTTCCGTAGAATTCAAGCCGGAAAACGATTCTTTCGCCGCTTCTGCGGTTTTTCGCGCGTCGGTGGCAATCTCAAAAACCTCAGCAAAGCTTTTCCCAAAGGCATATTTCTGTTCCAGCGCCGAAGGGGTCCGCACCCCCTGCCGGTCCTGTTTGCTCATATGGGTTCCTCCTTTTCAATGGGTAGGCGAACGCGTTTAATTCAGAAAACGGTTGGACGTGAGCAGCTTGCCCACGGGAAACGCCTCGGAAGACTTGGTTCTCCGGTACCGATATCTGCCGTTGCCTATATATTCTTTCACCACGCCCTGTCGGACCAGATTCTCCAGAGTCTCCGTAGAGATTGGGCCGAACCCCAACGCCAGGACGCTGTCCATATCAATAGACCGAGATTTTGAGCTGGAACCGCTCTGAATTCCAGAATCCTGTTCCGATGTGGAATCCAGAGGTACCTGCTGTGCTTGCCGCATAGCCTTGTTTTCGTTGTACTGCCGTACCTCTTCCGCAAGAGCGTTTTCCGTGTTAATTTGCTGCAAAACATCCTGATATCTGGAATAATAGGTGTTTTCAAGCTCTGTTTTCTTGGCCGCTTTGTCCAGAATCAAATTGTTTTTATACTGGAATCCCTCCAGGGACAGCTCCAGCTGCTGCCGCAACGAATTATAGGCAATTTCCGCGAGAACGGAACTGTTCTGCAAACGGGCGTCCTTAATGGCGTTGTTATAGTTCAAAACCGCGTTATTGTAGGATTCGCGGGCGGTAGCCACCCGGTTCTGATAGGTGTTGTACAGGCTGACCTGGGCGCTTTCGCGGTAGCCGGTGTTCTCCATGCCGGCGGAAGCCATTTGTTCGGCGTTGGCGCCGTAGGGATTGCTTTGCTTCTGCCAGTCCGCATACGCCCCGGCCTGCTCTTTGAGGTAGTCCTTTTTTGCCTGGTCTTTTTGCTGCTCGATTTTCTCAATAGCCAAGTCGGTCTGTTCACTCTGAATCTGGGCCTGCTTGTCCGCCCAATCCTTGGAAGCATCAATTTGCGCCTGGAAATAGGTGTCGGAATCGCTTATCATTCCGGCGTAGGTGTTTTCCAGGTCGGTCAATGCTTTCCCTTTGTCCGTTTCCACTTCCGTAAACCGCTTGTCGTTGTAATCGACATCGTAATTTGTATCTGCCATTTGTTTTCACCTCATCGCTTGATAAATCCGCCGATAAACGCTTGTAGCGTAACCGTTTCCAAACGGAACCTGGACATGGAATAAAACTGCAACTGAATGTCCTTGAATTTCTTCCGCTTGATTCGGCTTACAAAATAATCGGTTACATTTTCATAACTTCCTACCAGTTGAAAATCTGTATCCTCCAGCTTTGCATATACTGAGACATCCCCCGTTGCTTCCGCCACACAGCCCCGCTTATTCGTTGTTTTCAGCTTGTGCGGATACTTGAAATTATCCTTCGGCGTAGTCCAGTAGCTCACCACGTTGCTCTGGCCGTCGGTTAAGGTGTAAACCCCGTCCTCTGTCCCCAGATAAAGAACCCCGTCCCGGACCCGGGTGCTTGTAACCTTCCGGTTCAGCTGCCAGTAATACCATTCGTACTCAAAATGATTGTCCTTTGTAAATACGGCCCTGGAATCCGCCAGGTACACATGCTCCCCCAGGAACACCAAAAGATACCCCTCCCATTCTTCCAGCAGCATATCCCGGTAGTTTTCCTCGGCGGTCATTTTCCGGTCCACCAGGGAGCTCCGATGGGCCACCGCCTGCTCCGTCGTCACGTCCCCGCTGATCCCCTCCATGCCGCGGGGGCTGAAAAAGACAATATCGTCATTGAAATTGATTGCCTTCCCTATACAGCCGGTGGCAACGCTGGAATGGGTGGAGGGATAAATTTTCCCGTATTGGTCGTCCAGGGTGGGGGTATGGTAAAACACGTTTGTATTGGCATCCGACGGTTCCCGGAAGACCCACAGGGCATTGTTTCCGGCCACCAGTCCCCGCACCGTTCCCCCGTCCATGCCTTCCCGGTAATAGTCCAGATCACTGCAATAGGACGGATCGTTCAAACCGCAATGCCACACCACATTGGGGTAATCCGGGTTTCCGCTGAAAAATACCCGGTTGTCAAACACCTGAAGAAGGGTACAGTTCAGAATATTTTCCCGGTACTGATCAATGGTTTTGCAAAACTCCACCGACACATTGTCCTGCCCGTCGGTGAGGGGCAGGGACGGAATATCGGAAAAGGTGATTTTTCCCGCCGCGTAATCCACCGTGTAATTGCTTACCGCCTCTCCGTCCACCTTCACAATGGGCGCGAAATCCCTGTCAATGTTTCTGGAATCCAGAAAAAAATCTCTGCTGGTCCCGTCCGAAAGGAAGGTATTGATCCGCCGCCCGGTGAGCATGTTCACATCCTCGTGAGGGGTACCGCCTCCGGCGGGATTCCGTCCGATGGAGGTGGTGGGCACATACCCCTCCACCGGTCCGATTTCCGTCCCGTCATACCGCAGATAATGTCGCCCATCCTTAAAATAAAAAATATCCTCATAGACAAAGCTGGAGCTGACCCTTTCGTTCAGCCCGGTATACAGAGCGGTGTTCCCGGATTCCGCAACCCTGTAAAGGGTCCCTCCGCTGTGTACAATCAGCTCGTTCCGGTAAAAAAACATGCCGTAAACCGGAGCGTCAAAGGAAAATTTCAGCTCCAGCTCCGGGCGCGTTTCAATGCTGTCGGTCTGTTTATAGTTTTTCCAGACGTTCAGGCAGTCGGGGCTTCGGTCCAGACGGACCTCTTCCCCACGAAAATCGCAACCCCGGAACCCGCCGTACATTCTGGAAACAAGCTTGGAATTGGTAGAATTCCCCATTTCAACACTTCCTTATATGTCAATTCCGCCCCGAACGGTAATACTCGCCACCCCATACCTGGGATCCAGCCGTTGGAGCATGGATTCATACCGGGTCCCATAGACCGCGCCGTATTCGGTGGAAACGTCGCTTTTCAGAAGATCTGCCGCCACTCCATAGGGCATAATTTCCAGAACATCGGGGCTAAGCTCAAACTCATAGCTGCCATTGGTCGATTCTGCAATCGGTTCCGGATAGACAAAGCAGTCAATTTCCGCCGTGCCGCTCTCCAGAATTTTCAGAACCGTCCCATTGGCCCTCGGGGTATACGCCACGCCTCCCACCAGGGCAAGCTGAAACACCCGGTACCCAAGCTCTTTTTCAATTTCCTCAAAGGTTACCGTGTCTCCCTGGGAAACTTCCAGCTCCACATATTTTGGGATTTTCTTTATTCTGGAAAGCTCAAACTGAATCTGGTTGATCACCCCGTTTATTTTCGCGGCGATCTCCGGATCCTCTGTTAAAAACTCGCTTTCCGGATTCAGCTCCTCAATCAGGGCCAGCGTTCTTTTTTTCATTTCATACAGCGTCATTTCCTTCGCCTCCCTCCAACGGATACCACACCCAGGTCGTCCCGCTGTTCATCACGTTTCTCCGAGGAAAAACCTTATACCATCCCTCCAAGGTCAACCCCATGGTTTTTATGTTCCCTTGGATCTCCGCGGATCCGGTATCATAATCCACGGCGTTGCACCACCCCCGGACCCAGCCGCTGGAATACAGCAGTTCCATGGCAATTCCCGTACAGGGGAAATCATAGTTTCCTGTTTGGCCGGTGCTGGAACTCTGGTCGGGACAATGGATAAACCACATCCCATACAGGACACTGTTTGTCATATTGTAATAATCACTGGAATCATAGTTAAGATTCGCGGAAATCCCGAAACTGTCGCAATATACATAACATCCGCCCGCCATGGCGGCCCGGACCCAGGCGTCGGCCGGGCGGGAAAAGGGGGCTTGGGTTCCGTCTTCATAATTTCCGATATATGCCTGGTAGCTGCCCCAGAGGATAAACCGGGGCAGGTCCTCCCTTCCGCCACCGGTTTCCAGGGTTCCCACAAGCAGGCTCCCGTCCTTTCCGTGGGCGGTAATCCCCATTGCCAGGGTTTGAGGCGTCACTGTATCCCCGGTTAAGTCCACAAGGGTCTGGGTCCCGTATAAAACCTTTGAAACTGCCATATACAGCCCCCTTATCCTATGGTCACCGTGGTTCCCCCGGCGGCGTTTGAGGATTCGTTGTAAGGGATTGCCTTTACCGTGACCTGAGACAGATAGTTGTACCCGGAATCCGGCAGGACCGACTGGTCCACGGTGGTGGGGATGACTGTTTTCTGCTGAGGATTCGCGCCCTCAGTCCCACTCATGGAACCTGAAACACCGAGAATTGTAACCCCCTCCCGGATATTTCCGGGGACAAGCTTATCCTGTTCCGTTTTGACAATCTGAACCTTTCCGCTCCCGTCGTGATACCCCTGGGGCACCGTGTAGGCTTCCGACACCGCCGAAATGGTTCCGCTGACCGCTCCGTTGTTGGGCATGGTGCCGGTCAGCTTCGCTCCCCGGGCATAGGCGGTTTTTTCGGCCAGGAGCTCCGCCACCGCCGCCGTAGCGTCCCCGGTATCGGAATCATAGGTACAGGCTCCCGTAATTGCTTGGCCGGATTTGTCGTGGGCCGTAATCCCGGACAGCACCTGATCCGGGCTTACGGTGTCGGCGGTCAGGTCAATCAAGGTTGTCCCGCCGTAAATCACTTTGTTTATAGCCATTTTTACACTCCTTTTTTAACCGATAGTGACGGTCTGTCCGTTGGCGCTGTTGCTCACCGCAGAATAGGGAATCGGTTTTATTTTCACATCGCCCCGCATGTATAACGCTTCTGTTTCTAAAATCTGCCCTTCCGCCCGGGGGGTAATCTCATATTCTCCAAGGTAAGGGTCACCGCCCACCACGGTGATTTCCGTGTCATTCCATACACGGATCGCCTGCGGAGCGTCTTCCCTGACAGACACCGTCTGGTCTCTCTCCGCCGGAAACACGCGGACGGTCCGGACCCGGTCCCGGAGAATTCGAATCCGATCAGTCAATGCACTCCCCTACTCCAAACCGAAGGACCACCCGTCCGTTGTCGGTCATTTTATACTGCTGTCCGTTGGTAAGGACCTTGTCCACGTCCCAAAACGCGTTGTTTTTCACCTGGATTGATTCCTCCGGGGTAATATACACATCCTGCAGCCCCCCTGCGGTAAATTCTCGCCGGATTACCGGCGGGTCTTTCAGCCCTGTGCTGTTCTTTACCGTAAAAATCAGCTTTTCAATTCCGGTGAAATCCACCTGGGAACAGTCAATCACAAAATGGGTATAAAGGCCTACGTCAATTCTCACGTCATCCATACAATTCCTCCGCCGGTACAAACTGAAGCTGAAAATACACAACGCCCGGGGCCATGGTCATGGATTCCTGCCACCAGACACAGGGCTCCAGAGTAAACTCGATATTTTCCCCGCTGGATGCGGTAAAAATCAATCCGTACCCGCCGGAACAGCTGCTGCCGCTGCCTGAAAGATGGGCAGTACAGCTTCCGGAAACCGCCTGAAACAGCTGTCCCGGAAACAGATCATACAAGGAAATCCGGATGTAATTGTCCACATAAAAATCATAGGAAAAGGACGCCGTATGCTCCCCCCGGAGAATCATCTGATAGGTCACCGGATTCCACCAGACCGTAATCTGAGACCATTGCCCATAATTACTGCCGGTACTCATATCGCTTATAAAGCTGTCGAGGGGGCTAAGCTCCTGGAACGCTGCCCCCGGCTCTCCCTGGGGGCCCTGGGGGCCCGGTTCTCCCTGGGGGCCCGGCACAGGAACCAGAATATGGCTGCTTTGAATCCTTCCCCGCAGCACATTGCATTCTTCCATTTCTCCGTTCATCCTTCCTGTCCCTCCTTCCATTCGGAAAACTCCGCCTTCAGTTTGCCAATCTCCTCGCACAGCTCCGCCACCGCCCGGGCAACGGCCTGATTCTGCACCGGCCGCACCGAGGTCAGGTCCAGCTCCGGATCCACCGTCGGAAGCTCTTCCGGAGGAATTTCCTCCTCTTCCAGGTCCCGACCTTCCGGGAACAGCCGGAACACCTTCGGGCCATTGTCGTCATACCCCAAAATCGTCTGGGGCTCGGAAAGGGGATTCAGCTCAATCTCGTACCAGTAATCCCTTGGCCTGTGGATCACCCCACCCAATTTTGTGTCCTGTGCCTCCAGCGTCATGCCAACCTCTCCGGTTGCCTCGGACACCGGAAAATCCTTTTGCAAAACCACAGCCTCACAGTCTTTTTTTTCAAACACCTTCATGCGCAGCAGATCCCCCGGCTGAAATACATAATCCTGCCCGTCCTTTTCCGCCGTGACCGTAAAGGTAACCCGGTCCCCCCGTGTCAGGGAAATCGACATATCCGCATTGACAACCACCATGTTCCTTCCCCCCTAAATTTTTTCTGTCCGGGGAACCGGAGGGCACTTCCGCCTTCCCCGGTTCCCCATGCCGGCTCAGGAGGCGGCCAGAGGAATCTTGACCACCTGAATCCGGTCGGCGTCGATGACCTTCGCCCCGAAGGTGTCCAGGCCTCGGATAATATCCTTGAACCGCTTTTCCGCCCGGAGAGCTTCCACCTCGTTGATCTGTCCCGCGAAGGCAATGGCCTTTTTGCCCCGCACGTCGCAATAGGCGTGGGTGGCGTCCTTGGCCAGCCCGTTTGACATGATGACATGGAAATCATCATACACGCCAACAATGCCCTTTTTGATGTATTCGGGGTTGTCGGTGGACAGGGTAATGAGCTGATTCCGGAACAGGTTATAGACCGCCGGGGTAATCTCAATGACCCCCTCCTCGTCAAAATTCCGCTCCCGGAGGGCAACAATCGCGGCGTCGATGGCCGCCTTTACGTCGGCCTCGGTCAGATTTGCGGCGGTTGTAACGTTGTCTGTTACCCCCTGGATCAGGCTTGCCACATAGGCGTCCCGCTTCACAGCCAGACCGTGGACCGCCTTCTCCTGATACCTTTCCTTCAGACCGGGCACGCTCTGGGCCTGGTTCACATCGTCCACATAAAAGGCGAAGTAGTTTGCCTGGTCCACCGTCAAAGTCTGCCCCGCGTCCGACATTTCCTCAATGTCAATATCGGCGGCCCCGGTATAGGTGCCGATGGTAGGCACGCCCACCCCCAGAATCTTTACATTCGCCGCGTAGCGGGCGTCTCCCTCATAGTCCCGCAGACAGTTATCCACCAGCTTGCATTTCAGCTCCAGATCATCCTGAATTTTTTTGCTCCAGACCGTTTGTACAAAATTTGTTACTGCCATTGTCTATCCTTCCTTTCTTACCACTTTGCCATGGACGCCTCCACCGCCCGGAACAGAGCGGGGTTCTGATCAAAGTCCTTTCGGGTAAACCGAAGGGCCTCCTCCTTTGTATAAAAATCCTTGACCCCGCTGTCCTGGGACAGGCTGTTTTTCAGGCTTCCCATGGTCCGTACTTCCTTTTTCGGCTGCATTTTGTCATAGATTCCGTAAATTTCCTCCAGGGGAACGTCCGGATTGAATTTTTCCGCGAAAGCCTGGAATTCCCCGCTGCCGGAATCCGCCGCCGGCGCTTCCCGGGGCTCCGGGTCCGGCCCGGCCGGCGCCTGCTCCCCGTATTTGCTTTCGTATTCCCTGCGGAGCTTGGCTTCCCGCCGGGCAATTTTGCGACTGAGAAGCTCATCCAGCTTTGCGTTGAATTCCGCTTCGGTGTAAATCTTTTCCCCGGTTTCCCCCCGGGCTTCCTTCTCGTCCATACGAAACCTCCTATTTTTTTCCGGTATTTGCTTTACCTGCATCCGTGGCTTTTTACGACATCAACGCTCGGTCGTTTTCCCCTTGGGACAGATTCTCCTCCGCCAGGAGCTGCCGGACCTGCTGCTGCAGAGCCTGGGCTTGCGCCTCAATGCCTGCGATCCTGCGCTGCTCCTCCCGGATCCGGGCCGCCGCCTCCTGAATCCGCAGCTTGGGCGCCACCGAATCGTCATCCAGCACCGCGGCATAGGTTTCCAGCTCCCCGACCCGCTGAGCGGTGAAGAACCCCTGGAGCATCAAATTTTCAATGGTCTGCTCCTGGGCGAACTTGTCATACACCCCCTTGGGCGTCACGTCAATCCGCACGGCAGCCTGAAGCTGCCGAAGGGCACTTTGGGGCACCCGGACCAATCGCACCGCCCTTTCCCCCGTCTGAGGATCGGTGGTCTCCTCCTCCAGGATAACGCCGTCCTTCCCGTAAACCATCAGGTATTCCAACCAGATCCGCGCCAGATCCTCCACAAAGTTTTTAAAGGCTTCCTTCTGTTCCGTCATGGGCGCCTGGCTGGCCTGCTGCACCGCCAGAATCGCCCGGCCGGACGCCAGCTCCGGATTGACCTGGCCGGTGGCCGTGTCCCCGGCTCCGGCCAGCTCCCGTGTAACCTGAATCAAATCCTCCTGCAGCTGCCGCACGTCGGGCGACATCTGGGCCGGAGGGATGGTGCCCACAATTTTGCGGACATCCTCCACCGGCTGTCCGTTGGTACGCACCATGCCCCCCACCGTATTCAGAGCCTGAGGGTTGGAAATCCTGCTGATATCCACAACCTTCTGGGGATAGGCCTGGTACTTGACGGTCAGCACCCGCCGGACCTCGGTACGGTTCACCTCAATCTGGTTTGGAATCAGATACCGGACCTCCCCTTCCCCTCTGGCGCTTCCTTCTTTTTCTTCCCAATTGAAATGGGC
>CALXAO010000197.1 GCA_944386295.1 uncultured Clostridia bacterium
ACCGTATTTACAAAGGCCCTTTTCTGTTATATAATCCGGTCTTGGATTTTGTAACAGAAGGGGTATTTTTTATGAAGACAGTACAGCATGACATGACATCGGGAAGTCCGATGAAAATGATCCTCAGCTTCACATTTCCGATCTTTATCGGCAATGTGTTCCAGCAGTTTTACAATATGGCGGACGCCGTGATCGTCGGGAAGTTCGTGGGAACGAAAGCGCTTGCCGCCGTGGGGAGCACCGGCACGATCATGTTCCTGATCTACGGGTTTGTGGTCGGGATGACGGCCGGATTCACGGTCCTGACCGCGCAGAAATTCGGGGCAGGCGACATGAGGGCCATGCGGCAGACGGTGGCCGGGGCGTCCATCCTTTCCCTGATCGTCGGGGTGATCCTGACGGCGGCCTTCATGATCCTGATGAAGCCCTGGCTTATGGCCATGAATACGCCGGAGGATATATTTGCGGACGCGTACGCCTATATCATGATCGTGAGCGCCGGGATCCTGGCGCAGATGCTGTACAACCTGCTGGCAAGTGTTCTACGGGCGCTGGGAAACAGCAAAGTGCCGCTTTACTTCCTGATCCTGTCGGCGCTTCTCAATATCGTGCTGGATCTGGTGCTGATCATCGTGTTCCATATGGGCGCGGCGGGCGCAGCCGTGGCAACGGTCGTCTCACAGGGCGTTTCCGGACTCCTGTGCCTGGTCTACATCGTGAAATGCGTTCCCGTGCTCCGGATGTCCCGCGACGACTGGCGGCCCTCCGGGCATCTGTTAAAGACGCAGATGCGGATCGGCATTCCCATGGCGCTGCAGTATTCCATCACGGCCATCGGCACGATGATGGTCCAGTCTTCTCTCAATATACTGGGCTCCACGCTGGTTGCGGCCTATACGGCGGCAGGCAAGATCGAACAGGTGGTATCCCAGGCCTATGTTGCGCTGGGGACCACGCTTGCCACATACAGCGCCCAGAATATCGGCGCCGGGGATGTACCGCGTATCCGCCGGGGATTCCGGGCGACCACATGGATCGGCGTCATCTATTCATTTGCGGCGGCGGCCCTGGTGATGACGGTGGGGAAATATATGACGTATCTTTTTGTGTCGGAAGATGTGGAACTGATCATGGATTCCGTGGATCTCTACCTGAAATGTGCGGGAAGCCTGTTTATCCCTCTGGCGATCGTTAATATCTACCGGAACGGGATTCAGGGGCTGGGGTACGGCCTGCTTCCCATGATGGCCGGCGTTGCCGAACTGGTCGGAAGAGGCGTGATGTCCGTGATCGCGGCGCAGCAGAAGAGCTATCTCGGCGTGTGTCTCGCCAGCCCGGCTGCGTGGGTGCTGGCTGCCGCACTTCTGATCGGAATGTATTTTTATGTGATCAAGATCGATCTCAAAAAAATATTCCCGGGACAAAAGTCCGGGAATGATCTATCATAAAACCCTCGTCGGGTGAATTTCTGGGCGAAGACCAATGGCCATGCGAACAGCTGTCTGCACAGCCATTGGCTTCTTTTTGTTTACATATATAAGGATAGCAGGTAAATATGACCTCATTGTGTCAATATATGGAATTATTTTTAAAGAATCTAAAAATAAAATAAACTTATTCATCTGTCCGGACGATGGAATGCATCATATCCTGCAGGGAGCGGTTCCATCGTTCTTTTTCCGCCTCATAGCGCTCGTTCAGCCAGGCGACCGCCTGATCCATCCCTTCTTCCGAAAGGGGAAAGACGTCGCTTTCTTTTTCCTCATCCGGGGTCTGCTCAAAGCACCAGGGCTCCGGGTACACCCAGACGGTGAAGGTTGTGCTGTTTTTCCCGTCATCGCCGTTCATCAGGTAGCGCATGCCGTGATGGCTGCCGGAGAAGGCCTCTTTCTTCAGTCCCCCGTACGGGACAAGTCTTTTATCGATCATATCTCATAGAATTCCTCTCTGTATCTGTCTGGCAGGGCAGCATTGCCTGCCCCGCCTCATTATATCACTGTGCGGCAACCGCTGCAAACTGTGTTGTCACCAGATCGTCGTAGGGCACGCGCTCCGCCAGTTCGCCGGCGCTTTCAAGGATATCCTGGAGCAGGTCGAAGCTGCTCTCTTCAAAGATCAGGTTGCTCTTCCAGGTATCCTGATCGTAGTAGCGGGTAACGATGGTCGTGATCGTTTCCAGATCCGTCTCCGGGAACTGCGGTTCGATCACCGCCGCGATCTCCTCCGGAGTGTGCGCCTGCACATAATCCATGCCTTTTTGCAGGGCATTGGTGAATCCCTGGATGACATCCGGGTGTTCCTCTATATAACTCTGCTTCGCGCTGAACGCCGTGTAGGGCACATAGCCGCTGTCCTCGCCAAGGGAAGCGACGACATAGCCTTTCCCCTCGGATTCCAGTGTGGTGGCGCCGGGTTCGAACTCAACCGTATAATCTCCCTGGCCTTCGGCAAATGCGGCGGCAGTGGATCCGAAGTCGATATTCTGGTTGATCTCCAGATCCGAAGCCGGATCGATGCCGTTTTCCTTCAGGATATACTCAAAGACCATCTGCGGCATGCCGCCTGTCGTTCGCTACATCATGTAAATCATGGGCATATATTGATCCATCATTATTTTTTGCCAGTTTTTCGTGGTAAAAATCATCCATTACCTTCTGTAATTCTTCTTTTGTTTTAACAATGGTATATGGTTTCAATGAGTTATCACTTGGTTCTACGATACCCATATCCATCATGAGTCCAATATAGGGCAATACACTTCTCTTGGATTTTGGATATCCTAAATCAGTAAGTGCCTTTGATAAATATTTTGCGGAGGTGTAACCTCTTTCATCTTCATAAATCAGTCTCATAGTATGGTAAATGATTTCGTTCTCACGACGATTCATTTCCTGTGCCGGACTATACTTGATCAGACCAGACAGACCATATTTTAATTCGATTTCAGGAAGTCCATCTTCATCCACTTCGATACGTTCGATTAGGATTTCAATATCCTTACGGTCAAGAATACCATTTTCAATAATTTTATCAACCACCTGTAATGCATTCTGGAGTTTATCTTTTACATCTTCATTCTCCAGACTGGTATCATTTAATTCACTTAATTGCATTTCCAGTCCATGAATCTGTGAAAGAATATCTTGCTGCAATGCATCATAGGTTTCATTGACAATATCCTCATTCCCGTGAGCGTTGGATAAATCTCTAACTTTCTGAGTAAAAAGAACTTTCAGTTGTTTCTTTCGTTCGTCAATCTGATTTTGAATTTCGGAACGCTTTTCTTCAACCGTTCTTTTTTCAGAATCGAAATCCTTCATATCATAGGTGGCAATAACTTCGCAGAGTGAATCACGACAGAGCTTGATGTAAGTTACAACATCTTCCATCAGATCTTCTTCTTCGATAAGATGTGATTTTGAACAATAACGTTTGCCCTTGGTGTTGTATGTGGTACAGATATAATATTTGCGTTCTCTACTGGAAGTTGTTCTTCTGATTGGAGTCAAACGCCTTCCACAATCTTTACAAAAGAGGCAACTTCCAAATGGATTCGGTATCTCAGAACCAATCCATTGCCCACGACTGCCACGATAATTGTTCTTGACACGTTTTTCCTTCATATCCTGAATTAGATCAAAAGAAGCTTTGTCAATGATGGCTGGATGATGGTTTTCAAAAACATACTGTTCATCCTTTGGAACACGTTTGTCTTTCCCGTGAACAGTAGAACGAGCACGTTTTCGCAAACGTAAAGTTCCGATATAAAAATCATTTCCAAGCATATCTTTGACCATAGAGTCAGACCACACTGTTACAATCTGACGTTTTGTGATTTTGCCTTCTTCCAGTTCACGCTCATGGCGAACCATAGAAGGTGTTGGAACTTTATTTTCAGTCAGATAATTGGCAATCATGCGATAGCCGGAGCCTTTCAGATAAAGGTCATAGACCATCTTCACATATTCTGCTTCTTTCGGTATGATTTCTATTTTGGATTTGTCTATTTCATTTCTTTTATATCCAAATGGTGGCTGTGTCATCAATATTCCCTCTTTTTGACGAGCTTCAAGAGCACGTTTGATTTTTCTGCTGATATCTTTTACATATTTTTCATTATACCACGTTGTGATACCGATTGTATCATCATCATCGGTTTCTGAATTATAATTTGTATCAACAACAATCAGTTCTTTTTTTCGCTCTTTAAAATCTTCCAAAAGAAGGAGCACTTTTGCATTGTGACGTCCAACGCGTGAAAGGTCTTTTACAAACACTCGATCAATGTCTTTATCCAAATCATCCATTAACTGGTTAAGTCCAGGTCTATTAAAAATATAACCTGAAACGCCATCATCTTCATACCAGCGGTCGATAACCATGTTACATTCTGCCGCAAATTGGCTAATAATTAATTTCTGATTTTCGATAGAAACATAATTTCGTTTGTCATCATCTCTTGATAGACGTACATATCCAACATTCATAAACTCACTTCCTTTCTTTATATGAAATATATTAACATGAATAATGTAAATATAGAATATATTTAGGAAGAAAATTTATCAACTGCTCGTGTTACAGTAGTGATTTTTGATTACTGCCTTTAAGCCATCGTGAATATTCTTATCATTCTGCCCATCCAAATATGTGACAACTCGAAATCCCAGTTTCCTATATTTTTCCTTTGCTGTTTCAAAATCTTCTTGTGTAGAAAAATCATTTTTCCAAAGATAATAGGTTGGTTTACTCAAGTGTTATCACATCCTCTCTGCCTTATCGTTATTGTATGAATCCCTGTTCCTATTGGTGCAAGTCCCATTTGCAGCTTTATCGATTGAGCCGAGATTCCAGTTTCTTTGGTGAACGGTCTTTCACGTTCCTCTTATGGACTTATCCATAACTCGCCGTTTTAGTGCCGAGCCTCCCCGATCGTCTATCTTAGAAGTGAGTGTCATTATATGCTTACCGCCGATTCCGGTTTCTCTAATTGTCAAGGTGCGAAAGCAATTTCTGCTTTTGATAAGGTGAGGATAACACGAATTTTTGAAGTGCCTTGAATATTGACGGCGATTGCAATTTGGCAATGACGGAGGGATGAAAAATTGCAAATTTGCAATTGTGGTAGAGGGTTAGATGCGATATGATATAAGAAACTGAGTTATTGTTGAGGTAAGCAATTATGGAATTGAATTATAAAAAAGCGGTCCTTGAGGATATAGAAATACTAACGGAAACCAGAATTACCGTTCTTCGTGCTGCAAATCAGCTTAGTGATGATATGGATATGTCTTATGTTAAGGAACAATCGTATCTATATTATCAAAAATCTCTTTTGGAAAATAACCATGTGGCATACTTGGTTTTTGATGGTCACGAATTTGTTGGTGCAGGTGGGATAAGTTTTTTTCAGGTAATGCCTACGTTTCATAATCCAACAGGCAAAAAGGCATACATAATGAATATGTATACAAAGCCGGAATATCGAAGAAAAGGAATTGCTTATAAAACGTTGGATTTATTGGTCGCTGAAGCAAAACAGAGAGGAATACATGCAATCTCTCTTGAAGCAACAAATATGGGAAAACCATTATATGAGAAATATGGATTCACTAAGATGAATGATGAAATGGAATTGCAATAATAAGTTACATGGAAAGGATGATGTTATGAAATCATTGCCAGCGGATAACATTTATCAAAGATTATGTGATCTTCGTAACGGAACTGGGAAATCACAAAAAGAAGTTGCAGATGAATTAAATATCCAGGCATCGGTATTAAGTCGAATTGAACGTGGAGAAACAAAATCAGTCAGTCATGATTTGGTTATAAAATTTGCAGAATATTATAATGTGTCAACGGATTATTTACTTTGCATATCAGATGTTCGTATTAGAAGAAATGTGGAGTTGGAAGAATTGGGGTTAACAAACACAGCGTTGCTTCAGTTGTTACAAGGGAAAATAGATGGAAGTTTATTAAGTAAAATGTTAGAACATCCCTATTGCCCAGTACTTCTTGATACTGCTAATGCTTATTTTACAGAAGCACATAATGCCGGTTTTGCAAGTAGAAATGCAATTATAGACATGGGAACTGCAGATATAAAAGATTTTATAAAAGAACATCCAGAACACAGAGTCAATGGGCAACATGATATCCGTAAACTTAATGCAGAAAAGGTTACTGGAACCGAAGCTGATCTTGAAAAAATCAAAAGCATTTTTTTGTCCATGTTGAAAGATATCAAGAAAGAATACGATATACTACAACAAGATATTAGTACGGATGAATTAAAGAAAAAGATGGAATCTATGAAAAAACAAGCATTGTTGCAGAAAAAGAAGAAACCAAGTTTTAATGAAACAGATATGGCTGGAATCGTTATGGGGATATTTCGGAATACTGGTATGGATTTGGATGAATATGAGCAGGAATTATTTCAGAAACTGATGGTGCATATGTTGCAAAGGAAAAGATAGGAGAATTGAGATGGGGTTATTTGATAAATTATTCAAGAAAAAAGAAACACAACGGAGTATACCTGAAAGACAAGTTGAACAAGAAAAAACAATAGAACAAGAGATTATACAGAAAACGGAACCTGTAATAAAAGAAAAAATCAAAAGGGGACATATTGGTACATATAAAAAGAAAGTAGATTACGATACAGTTAAAGAATTGAAAGAACGCTATATTGCTTTCGATGTGGAAACAACAGGATTAAGCCCGATGAATGATAAAATAATCGAAGTAGCTGCTGTTTTGTTTGAAAATGGAGAAATTACTCGAAGCTATACTTCGTTAGTAAATCCAGAGGTTTTTGTTCCATATAGTGCGACTGCTATTAACCATATCACTAATGAAATGGTACAAAATGCACCAAAAGAAAATATTGTGTTTGCAGAGTTAGTAGAATTTTTGGATGATGCTTTGAAACAGAAAACGGCTATATGTGCACATAATGCGTCTTTTGATATGAATTTTCTTTCAGAAACATTAATGCGTCTTGGATATGATGGAAAAATTTCTTATGTAGATACACTTTCACTTTCTCGTAGTTTGATCAAAGGGTTGCATAACTATAAACAAGATACGGTTGCTATGTATTTTGACCT
>CALXAO010000198.1 GCA_944386295.1 uncultured Clostridia bacterium
ACTTCTATTAATTTACTCGATAAAAATTTATTTTTCTTTTCAACGTCATTTACTTGTAATTCATCATTGCTTCTTAGAGAGGGAAGGAATTGATTCAGTACACTTATAGCTAAAGTATTAGACATCCCTCGAATTTTTCCTAGAACTGTTATTTTCTCTTTAATAGATCCTTTCCTAGAGGCTAATAAATATGCCGTTTTGTACGGTATCGATTGGAACAAAGACTTCGTGTGCTTATCTGGTAAACTAATAAACAATTCGTAATATCCCAGAGCATTATATGCAGAAGATTTCGTATGAAATACAAGGTTAATCCAAGATGAAAAAGTAGTTTCTGGCGAACGCATTTCTCTTAAGATTTCTCTTACCTTATAAATCTTCTCGCCTATCAAAAGAACATGTTGCTTTTGTATTGATTTGATTTGAATCGTTAGTAGTTTGATAGCGGCTAAATTGTGATTAACGTCAAGTTTTTCATCTTCGTTAATTACCAGGTTATTAATTTTTTCATGCTCTTCATCACTCAAAGTTACTGAGAAAATATCTAATGATAGTTCCTTTTTTTGAAATTCCTTAGCCGTATTCTCTTGGTTCTTTTGAAAAAATATTGATGCTTCTTTCGATAGTTTATTCACAGGAAGTCCTGAATAATTTTTTATTTAAAAATAATTTATTTTCTATTTCTTCGGTCAATTTTAGGATATCTTGGGAAGCTCTAGAATTGGGGTATGCATTTGTAACAGAAGTTTCCTTCAATAAAGACCGGCTCAACGTAATATCTTTACGTATTTTACTAGATAGTATTTTCCCCGGGTACATGGATTCTACTATATTTAAATATGTGGAGTTTGTTGAGTTTCTTTCATCCCAAAATGAAAAAACAATTCCTAATACTTGTAAGTCATTGTCAATTGTAGAATAGAACTCTTTTATCTTCTGTAATCCAAGAATAGAGAAAGGTTCAGGGGTCAGACATATAATCAGATACTGACTAGCAAGAAAAGCTTCTCGTGTAAGAATTCCTAAACTTGGTGGGGTGTCTAAAATACAAACATCATAAGAATGCCGAATTGTTTGCAAAGACATATACAGGTGATTGATAGTTAAACTTATGTCTCTATTAAATCCTCGGAAATCTTCTATCAAAACTGAGGATGGGATAATATCTAAATGATTGATTTTTGTTTTATGAATTGCATTTTTGATTTTATCGGGATCTCTTAAGATTGCATCGAGATTATGTTTCTCGCAAATTTGAACTCCCAATCCTACAGTCAAATTTGCTTGTGGATCTAAATCCACAAGCAAAACTCGCTTCTTTTTTTCTTGGGCAAGGTTACACCCAACATTTAGGGACAAGGTTGTTTTTCCAGTCCCTCCTTTAAAAGAACAAAATGACAATGTTTGCACATTTACTCCAACGTTAGAGTAGATGTTAATTTATTCAGATTTTGAGAACATGTCTTTTCTTGATAGAATTAACATGATTAAAGCTTTTTTTAGTTTCAAATTATTGTTCTCTAGCTGCTCTACTATTGGAGAATCAGGGAATAAGCTTAACGATGTTTGTATTTGATTGAGTAAGTCTAATATAACTGAAATACTTTTGTTGTATAATTCTATTGGAGAGTTCATAAATGTGATTTTTTCTCGATGTACTCTCATTTTGAGATCTAATTCTGGGAAATTTTTTTCTACATCTTTGACAATTTGAATAAAGTCGTGAGTCATGTTTTGTTTGTTGTTCATAATCTCTCCAGTAAATAGATGTATACTTTTTTCATATAAAACAAATAAAAAATATCCAACAAAAATATGATTTTATTTAATTATATTTTTAACATTCTTATTATCCGTCGGATTGTTGTTTGACTTCCAAGAAAGATACGTTTGATGTTGCGCTTATTCCAAGTATAGATTCTCCGTTTGCTAAAGCATTAACCCATACTACGCCACTATCCATACCCCCAACTCTGAGAGAAAATGTAACAGGAGATGATCCTGTGTTAGCTATAGCTGTTCTTAAAGAACATAAATTTGGGACTCCCGATGAGTATCCGTAACTTATAGCGCAAGGTTTAGTGTCACCTTCTCTTACTAAGGATAAGACAACAGTTCCTTCCATTCTGGAAGCTATAATATCAGCGAACACTAAGAACATACTATTTGTGTTATCCGGAGTAATTGTAAATTTTCCGATTTCTGTTCCTCCATCAAGAGTATCGATATTGTATTTAGTAAATAAACCGTTGCATTGAATTTTATTTGACAAAGAAAAGTGTTTAAATGCTTTTGTGATAGACAAGGTTGGATCGGATGTTATTTTATCTATGACTTCTTGAACTAAGCTATTTGTTACATTCTGAACAATTTCATCCATTAACTCATCTTGTATTTTATCTAAGATGGTTTCTGTCATTTCATTTGGATCAATGGATACATTTATAGTTGCATCTTGATTGTTACTATTGGTGATATCAACTTTAATACCATCTGTTGCTTGAAACTTTGCTGCTACAGGAGTTGTTGAAGTTCCGATGATAATTTGTTGGTCTTTTAGTACATCTGTCATTTGACCAAGTTTAATATTATCTGCGAATACGCAGTTTTGATTGTCATTTAAATAAAAACCAGAATTACCCATAGTTAAAAACTCTTTTTAATTTCGAGTTTTTAATTTAATTGTTTTTGACAATCAATATTAATTGATGTTGCTTGAGTTTTGGATGGTTTTATTTTTTGAAATTTGTTGGAATTTGTCTTTGTTTAAATAAAAGACTTCTTTCTTTGCTATAGTTGATCCCTGAAGTCTTTCATGTTTGTTTAACCACTTTAGTTCTATAGCGATTTCAACACAGCGATTAATAGCTGTTTCTATTTTTTTCCAGTTTCTAGAAGTGATGTATCTATTCATTCTCAAAGTATAGGACAATGTTTCAAGACCAATTTCTATTTTATCGGGCCATTCTTTAATCCCAGAACTATTCATTTTCTTTCTTGTAGCAGTGCTAACAATCCAATCTATAAATGTGTAGGTAAACTTAGATGCGTTTGGGAATCTTAATTTGATTTCCTGATACATATTAGCTGGTTTGAGAACGAAATAGGAGTCTATTTGGTCAACGATAATTGGACATGGTTCTATGATGAATCCTTTGTGCTTTTTTGAAATTAAGTTTAGGAAAGGCTCTTCATCTAATGCTTTATTTTCTTTCGGAGTCAATCCTTCCCAACCTTCACAAATACGTAGGATAGGTGAAAATGTTTGGTATCTATCAACAACTTCTTCTCCCTTGTTCCATCTTTTTCTAGTTGCTACTATAAGGTAGGGCTCATTTCCTAGATGATATAAAGCTTCTAGGGCTATTAAAGCTTCTTTTCCTCCAAATTCATTTTTGTTTCTTGATGTTTTATATTTTTTTACTCCATAAGCTTCTAAATATTCAGATTTAGTAAATTTAATTCTTGGAATAACACCTTCGAATTTGAAAGTATTAGTTTCTCTAGATAAATAAGATCCTTCTAAGTTTCCTCGGTAGTTCGTTGCTGTGAGAAGCTTTTGAATTGCTGCTAGTGCGTGATAGTGAGAAGGTTGTAGATCAAGACCAATTACCTCGATTTTGGATTCTGTACAAATATTTGAAAATAATTCTAGTTGTTCTTCTGATAGTAGAGGCTTTCTTCCAAATTTCTGATTTTCTAAATGTAATGAGCTTTTAATTACCTGATTTTCTGATTTTACCATGATTCTTTTTGGACCGAAAATCTTCCTGTTGATGATGAAAATTTCAAATTAGTCGAAAACACTGATCCATGTCTATTCTTCCCGATAATAATTTCTGCTACCCCCTTATTAGCATCTTGTGAATAATAATCCTTCCTGTGGATAAATAAAATAACATCAGCATCTTGTTCTATTTGCCCACTATCTCTAAGGTCGGATAACATAGGTCTTTTGTCCATTCTATCTTCAACTTTTCTAGACAATTGAGATAAACAGATTATCGGTATTTGCAGTTCTACAGCTAGTTTTCTTAATTCTCTAGAAATTTCCGCAATTTCATTTTGTCTATTTTCCGATTTCTTTTTTGGACTAATCAACTGTAAATAATCTATAAATAAAGCATCTACGGCATAGTGGTTTTTCAAATTCTTACATTGATTAATTAAAGAAATTAAATCTGTACACTTATTGTCACAAATAAAAAAAGGAGAATTTTTTAAACGAGTTCCAAGATGTTCTATTTTTGTTAAAACATCTCTAGAAAAATTTCCTCTTTTCAAGTGTTCGCAAGAAATTTCACTTAAATTAGATATGACCCTCTCTACAATTTGATTAGGACTCATTTCCAATGAAATAAAACCTATTGCTTTTTCTTGCTCCAACACAATCTTCAATGCCATGTCGATAGCAAAAGCTGTTTTCCCCATAGCTGGTCTAGCAGCTAATACAACAAAGTTACCTTTAGATAAAATAATACTATGTTCATCTATGGATGAGTATCCTGTTAATAAACCATCAACATAATCTATATGCTTTTCTAAGCGAAAATTATATCTTTGCCTTATTTGAGAAATGACACTATCTGATCCATCATCTCCACAAGAAAAAATATCATAAATAGTTCTTCCGTATCTTTTCTTTGTATCCGCTTTAGAATAAATAGTATCTAAACGATCTTTAAACTTTTCGATAAGAGTGTATGGAGAACACCTATTTGGGTATTTTGTAAAATCTTGAAAAGATAAATCTAAAAATTCTTTCAGTAAACCATTAATATGTTGTTCGTGCAAAAACTCAATATGTTGATCTAAATCAATAGGTATATCAGCATTTTGAGACATATGAATTAAATAAGAAACATCCATATGTTCATCCATATTTCGCTTTTTTATCTCTTCCCAAATAAGGGCTATGGAAACAGTATCTCTTCTACTTAAAATATCTTTAATTAAGATGAATATGCTTCTATGCTTTGGTGAAAGAAAATGATGTTCTGACAATCTTTGTATAATTGTTCGAGCATTATCACAGTAATTCACAGCTTGGCCTAATATAAAAAATTCAACATCTAAAAGTTCTTTTTCTTCTGCCGATTGCTCTATCATAAAATGACCAAAAGGAATAATTGATGATTTTCGAAAAGTAATATAACTTACCTGATTATAGAAATAATCAGGTAAAGCGATTAGCTTATATCACGAGGATGCGCGTGCGTAAAGAGAATTCAATATGTAATAATTTGGAAAGAATATTCGATAAACATTTCCAAAGAGTCTGTTCATCACATCAAGAGGCTATCTTAATTAAAAACGAGAATATATGGGAAAAGTTAAAAAACATATCCCTTTTAGATGCGATTTGCCTATGGACATCGTCATTAAACAACCACACAGCCCGATCATATAGAGGATCTTTTTTTTCTTTAGAGAAAATTGGCTTAATATCTTTAAAAATGTCACTGCAAGAATTCGCCATGCTGAATCATAACTTAATTTTAGACTCTATAAAGCAAATTCCACCAAAAATAGCCGCATGGTCTGAAGGGACGAAACAAGTCCGGGCTGCGTGCTATATTTCTCTAACAAAATTTCTTAATAGAGTTACGTCAGGCATTATACCGATAGCCTATCCATCTAAACAAGAAGCTAATAAGACTTTCTATAAAATTCGGGATCTGGTTAAAACCAATGCCATGAATCAAGAAGAACGAATAGCTTTTTTAGAAAAGTTGAAACACATTAATCATAGAGATTGGTTAATAGCTCAAACTTTATTACAAGGAGCGAAACGCGTCGCAGAAGTTTTATCAATTACAACAAACCAAATATCTTTTGAAGAAGGGACTATTTCATTTGTCCAAGTTAAAAATAAAAAAAATTCAAAAACAACGATCATAACCTATCCTCAAAGGTTCATGCAGCTAATTAAAGATTATCTTGGGAATAGGTCTGGATTAGTGTTCATTACTAAAACAGGAAAAAGTATTGGATTAAAACAGTTAGCAGGGACTTTTGCTAAGGCAGGATTACAAGCAAACATACCATTCAAGGTCACGCCTCACGTATTAAGAGCTACAGCAGTTACTGAATATAAAAGAATGGGGTGTTCTGATTCCGATATCATGAAAGTTACAGGGCATTCTTCTTCTAAAATGATATATGCTTATGATAAGTCTATCAGATCAGAAAATGCTTCAAAAAAAATATCTCTGATATAATCAAAAGTTTCGCAACAAAACCTATATAATTAAAATTATATTAAAATATTAACGGAAGCTGAGAAGTTAAATTATCAATGGAAGTATCGTATGCTGAAAGCATTTGCGTTGAAGAGAAACAGGAGACGCGCATAATTGCTTCGTCAGCACACCCTATTTTCTTCAAATATGCCAAAGCACTAGCTCTAAGTACATGAGGAGTAACTTTTATCGATAAATTCATATCATTTTCGGCTAACTTGAAATAATAATACACTTGGTTAATTGCTACTTGTCGACCATTACCCGATATGAATACCCAGCCAGTTCTATTCCCAATATAATCTCTCAACTCTTCCATTAGAAAGTTGGGATAAATCACCCGGACTTCACTATATCTACTGTGACGTTTCTTTATTTTAAAAGTAATCTGATTCAGAGAGAACGATAAATCTTCTATCCTCAAAGAAATTACTTCACTTAACTTTCTAACCCCTTGAATAATTAGTTTCCCAATTAAATAATCTCTAAAGCTAATTCTTTTAAGTGAGTCAAAAAATAACAACCACTCTTGTTTAGAAATAAATTCAGTCTTAACTTTATCTCGAATTTTATAAAAAGTAGAGTTACCAAAATCTCTAGAAGGAATGGCCTGTTTAATAACACCCTTAGTTAGCCTATAGAGAAATTTTGTGAACGATATATAACAAGCTGCTCTTGCTTGTTTTGAAGCTTCAGAAACAGGTTTGCCACTACAAGAGTATGTTAGTGTTTTTATTTTATTTAACAAATCCCAATGGTCTATATAAATTAGGCTCTCCAACCTCATAGATCCATCTAGTATTTTGTTCGCCATCAAAAATCTGATTCCAGACGCATAATTTTTCTTTGTAGTTGGGGATAGAGTAGCTAACCATACATTAGCAGCTTCCGATACAGTCAAAAACAATCTACTTTTATGATAGTGACTCAAATTGCTCATACTTAGACTCAATTTTATAATGTACAAGTCTTGCGTAGACTAAGTTTTTTTAAACAAAAAGTCTACCACCTAAAGTTGCAAAGTCTACCACCTAAAGTTGCATTTTCTCTCGGAGTTTTACAGCTCTAAATTTTTAAAAAGTATATTAATACTTTTTATTTGCTGCTGATGGGAATCAGCATCTATATGAAATACTCTCGATAAGTTGATGGATTAAGTTTTTGTTGTATTCCGAAATATTAATGCCAGAGTTGATGATTTCCAGAACTTCTATTAATTTACTCGATAAAAATTTATTTTTCTTTTCAACGTCATTTACTTGTAATTCATCATTGCTTCTTAGAGAGGGAAGGAATTGATTCAGTACACTTATAGCTAAAGTATTAGACATCC
>CALXAO010000199.1 GCA_944386295.1 uncultured Clostridia bacterium
TAAAATGTCCTTTCGCTCGTTCATATTCGCACCTCCCGGGAGAAGTATACTCCTCAAGGCGGTGCTTCGCCAGAATTGTACATTTTGAGTTGGCGTTTTTGTGCATTTTCAGTTTAGCATTTATAAAAGTATTGCGGAAAGTTTTTTCCTATTTTCAAGAAAACTAAAACAGCACGTATCCAAAGATAAGTGCTGTTAAGATGAAAAGTATAAATATAAAAATGTGATGATACTTCCTTGAACTGCCCTATATAACAACCGTACGGATCTGTCAAAAGGAAATTCACTTATCACTATGATATGTCTTCGGACGAACCAATCTACGGTTTCGGGAAAAAGGAGGTAAGAAACGACAATGCTGAATTTGTGGACGAAAAATAGACACAAAAGGGACGCCTCACGGCACCCTTCTTGCTGCCTAAACTAATTGTTTATTTCTCAAATTTGCTTCATTTCACTTTTAAAAAACTCAAAGCAGGTTTTCTGAACGAAAGAAAACCTGCTTTGGCTACAGTCTGAGTAATTATTTAAAAATAATCACTGTCTTTTTTATGTTGCAGATAATTTTTTGTAGGTTGTTCCGAAAATCATTTAGGAATATGCAGTTTTACATACGCTCCTACCATAACTTTTTCGATAGCGCCTGATTTTATCATATTATCTACCGTAAGAGACAGCTTTGCGGTGATTCCCTTATAACCCATTGCCTTAGCCAACTCATTTAATGACATTTTTTTATCGCTTAACGCATTTATGATTCTTTGACGGTACTCCAAATCCTTTGGATTGTTTTCTTTTTCCGGCAAAAAATACGGGTGAACAGAAAGCGTAACCGTAAGATAATTTCTGCCGTCATCCATCTCAAATTCAGGATACGGCGAACCGTTATCACGAAGCGCGTTAAGCACCGTCGGATAACCTGTATTACGCCCCTCTATAAGATGAAGCTCCTTTAAAAAATCTCCGATTCGCCTGTTACGGTATATCGGCGAGGTTATATCATATTCTGAAATCCTTTTATCCGAAATACTTCTGTCAAAGCCGGGGAAGCTCGTTATTGAAATTTTTTGCGGAGTAATTCTGACGGTGATTGGTTCATTTATCTGATATGAACGGTGATAAACGGCATTAGAAAGTAATTCTTCAACCGCCGCATACGGATAATTATATATTTTTACAGACTCGGCTTTATTGGCGTCTTTGATTATTGCCTCTTTCAAAATATAGTTTTTAATATAAGCCAAAGCGTCCTTCAACTGCCTTTGAATAGGTCCGGTAAACACCTTTTCCACCATGTTGGTGCCGGTAGGGTCAGGAATATCTACAACCTCAATACGCGCATAACGGAAGTACCGTTCAGGTTGCTCAGAAAACATCAATATTCCGACATTTAGCGGTTTAATATTCTCAACCGGACCGGAAATAAGCTGCATATCCTTCGCAATTTTCAGCGCGTCCTCCTTTAGAGATATTTCATATAAACTGCTTCCTATCTCCTTTAAGTGCTGACGCATAAGACCGATATCCAAATCCGAGACATCCGCCGCAAGGTTCGCACGGTCATCAAACGGAATATCCGAAGAAACATAAAACAATTGCTTTTCTTCTTCCGAAGACGCAACGATTGTGCTGCTGAATTTTCTTATATAATAAAGCTTATTGGATTTTTCCGTAAATACATCCTTTGACGCTTTGTACGGTCTTCCGTAGCCGCCTGTAATCCAAATAACAATAATATATACACCCCGAAACAGCACGGGTTCGACCACCGGATTATATAACGGCTCTATGCAATGGCAAAATCCTATAAGCTCCTTTAAAATTCCGTCTATCCTTTCTTGCTCTATTCCTTTAACGGGAAATACAGGACTCCCGTTTTCCTCCTCTACGCCGATAACAATATATCCTCCGCCGACATTATCTATATCGTTAGCAAAGGCGCATATACTGTGAATTATCGGATTAGGATTCCAGTCGCTCTTAAATTCAATTCGCGTTGACTCAACAACTCTTTGATTTATTAAATCATCTATATTGATCGGGATAGACATACTTTCGCCTCCGTGTAGTTTTCTTATAATTATTATAACGCAGAGCGCTTAATGTGTCAACACTTTCAATAAAAATATATCGAAACTTTCGATATTATGACATCTAAAATATCGAAAGCCGACTTAACCCTAAGCTTCCCGTTAATACTAAATCTAAAAAATCAAATATTTCCTCCGCTTAAAAACATAATTTCCGATTAAAACGCTTTAAAAACAATTTAGTAGGAGGCTGCACATTAGTTGAGTATCCGACCTCTCATAAATACCTTTATGTTATTCAATACGATATTAAGCTTCATACTCTAACTACGGGAAGTTAGTTTTAACGGTTTGTCCTCGGCTGACAGATTCTACCGACAAGTCTGTAGTGGACTTTCACCGCCGAGTTATTACGCATGCCGAGCATGCACAAAGAGCGCCCCTTTACTTTTCAACGAAGCAACGAGTCGCTCTTTTATAATGCAAAACCTAATAATCCTTCTTTTAGAGTTCTTAAGAATTAAAATGAAAAATGCGAATAATCAAAATCGCACTTTGATAAAAATTCGCGTGCCATAAGCGTAGCGCCCATTTGATTTGGATGAACCCTATCCCATGCAATACATGAGGAGTGCCGAATTTTCAAAAAGCGTTCATACAAATTCTGAAAATCTACAAAAATACAGCCGTGTTTTTCGGCAAGCAAACGGCATATTTCCACATATTCATCCATACGCTTGCGCATAACATCCTCGCGGTTAGACTCCATATAGTAAGGCGAAAGTATAAATATACCCTTTACCTTGTCCTTAACCGCCAATATCATTTTTTCTACATTTTCCTTGTACTCATCGGGCATAACTGCAACATCCGGCATAGCAGGACTGTCAAATTGGCGCCATACATCGTTTATTCCAATGCAAATTGAAACCCAATCGGGATTGAGGGATACTACATCTCTATCATACCGCTCAAGCAAATCACGGCTGGTGTTTCCGCTTACTCCTGAATTTGTAACACGTATATTAAGCTCGGGGTACCATGAAACCAACATATTCTCTATTACCCTGACATAGCCTCTGCCCAAATTGTCAAAAAGACCTTCTCCTACAGGTTGTGAGGAATTCATATCTGTTACCGAGTCCCCCGCAAACACTATTCTATCATTATTTTTAAATAACATTCTAACCACTCCTTAAATATTTAGCTTTCTTTATCATTTATATACAGTTAAAATTCTGCGGAGTTTGCTTGCATACTATGGGATTGTATGTACCGCTCAACGCCTCGGTTTTGGCTCTTGTTTCGCTTCTTGCAAGCTTTAGCGACGCTTCGGATGATTCATACGGCGCAACGGTAAAGCAAAAGCGGAATGAATGGGGACGCAGTTCATACATTTCCTCGGGCTCTGGACCGCAGGAATGACTGCCCAGCGGACGCATTCTGTAATCGATATAAAGGTAATTTTTATCGGAATAACAAAGCTCATCACAGTGTCTCGCAGCGGTTAGGTTTTCAAGCGTAAAATTATGGTATGAATACGCAAACGACGGACTTCCTATTACGGTTATTCCGTCTCCTGTTACGTCAATAATGTTCAAAAAAACGGTGTCTTCGTGATTTCCCGTTTCCTGCGGTACATCATAAACCGTATTAAGTTCGGAAACATCGGCGGAATAAAGCCCGAAGGGAGCGGAAAGCTTTCTGTCGGGATAGCTTTCAAGCTCTCCCCTGCCGTACCATTCAGCACGATTGTAGCTGTTATCCGCCTCAAAACAAACGCCTAAACGGGGAAGTGTATTCGGTAAATATCCGTATGGATTACAAGTGAGCTCTGTAAATATTTTCCCGTCGGAATAAACATCATAGCAAATTACCGTTTCAAAGCCTGCAAAACAAGCGGGCGGTAATGTCTTGCCTGCCGCCGTTATTCTCAAATATTCCTTATGCCTTTCCACATTAAGCCGTTCGCACGAAAAAGCCGAATGATGAAGAAAGCAATTATTCCAATCCCCCGCACGCTCATCTCTGAGACCTACTATTCCGTCGTTATCCGTAGGCGCGCGGTATAGCGACATTTTCATATTCGCAATCGGCAGGCTTTTTCCGTTATGAATATAGCTTTTAAGCATACCGTTTTCAAAGACTATCTCGTTTTCTTTTAAAATAACTGTAATTTTTCCGTTTTCCGTTTTTACTTCCCCGTCAAAATTCGGCAACACAACCGTTTCTTTCTGCTTTACTTCGGGAAGCGTTACCTGACAAAAGCTTACAAGCTCTGCCCCTTTATAGAATCTAAGGTTTACGCGGTAAACCGCGCCCGATATACGGCAGAAAGCTTTATACAGAGGCTCAAATAAAACTTCTGTATGCGGTTTTGCGCTCGGAGCTGTCACAATTCCTTCATCTATAACCTTATAATCCTCCAAAAGTTCCCAATTTAGAGTAAATTCATTCAAATCGGTAAAATCGCAGGTATTTAAAAGGCGTATACCGTCTCTGTATTCAACCCACACAGGCGAATAAACCTGAAAAACCTCACGCATAGAGGGCTTTTCTCTGCCGTCAGATAAGAGAAATCCGTCAAGGGTAAAATTGCTCCAATGATTAAAGTCACCGAAATCACCGCCGTAAAGATAGCGCGGTTTACCGTCCTTGCCGCTTGTATAAAAGCCATGATTTTTAAATTCCCAAAGAAAACCGCCGACAAACCAATCGGTATGGTAGATTTTATTCCAATAATCGTAAAGCCCGCCGGGACTGTTACCCATGGAATGTCCATATTCGGTAAGAAGCACCGGCTTTCCGCCGTTATCCGGATATTCCTCAAGCGCCGCAAGAGTACAGTAGCCGTTCTGCCTGAAATCCGTAAAGCGGGGATTGTAAAAATCGTCCTGAGCCTGTAAAACAGGCTTCGGGTCGTTTATGCTTCTCAAATATTCGGCGCATTTTTCGGTGCTTTGACCTGTGCCGCACTCATTGCCTATCGACCAGATAATAACGGCGGTTTCATTTTTATCACGTTCTACCATACGCTTTGTTCTATCTAAAAATGCGTCTAACCATAGCGGGCTTTTATTCAGAAAGCCCTGGTCCCCTGCCGAATGGCACCCATGGGTTTCAATATCCGCCTCGTCGGCAAGATATATTCCCAGTTCCGCCGCCGCTTCGTAAAGTGCCGGACTGTCCGGATAATGCGAACAGCGTATCGCGTTAATATTGTTTTTCTTGATTATTTTAAGCTCGCGCTCTGTCTGCTCCGCCGTCAACGCTTTTCCGTTTTTAGGGTCGTGTTCGTGGCGGTTAATCCCCTTCAAAGTTATGGGCACACCGTTTACAAGCAGATGAGAGCCCTCTACACTTACGGTTCTGAGTCCTACCTTTTTGCTGTGAATTTCTAAAATTTTTCCATCCTTAATAAGCATAAGCGTAAGCTCATAAAGATGCGGATTTTCCGCATTCCACAAAATCGGATTTTCGGGTTCCAATCGTAATTTTACGGTATTGCTTTCTATCCTAACTTCGGTCTTGGCGGAGCCGAATTCGGCGGAAAGCATACAGTTTTCCCAATCGCCGTTCAATGTAATCGTCAAATCTATTCCCTTTAAATCGGAAATTATTTCATAATCCCAAACGCTTACATTAGGAGTATCGATTACAAAAACATCCCTGAATATACCGTTAGCCAAGAGCATATCTTGATTTTCGAGATAAGTGGCGTCGCTGTGCGAGAAGACCTTGACCGCAAGCAGATTGTCGCCGTTATTGATTAAATCGGTGACATCAAATTCCGCAGGCATACGGCTTCCCTTTGACATTCCGACCTCCCTGCCGTTTAGGTAAACGTAAAAAGCGTTGTCAACACCGCCGAAATACAAAATTACTCTTCCGTCCTTGTTTTTTGAGGAAAAGCTGAAATGCCTGCGGTAATAACCTACGGGATTTTCGCAGGATATATACGGCGGATTAAACGGAATATCGTACCTGACGTTGGGGTATGCGGGCTTTCCGTAGCCGCGGTATTGCCACATTGAGGGTACATCGATTATGTCCCAATTGCTTTCTTCAAAATCGGTCAGATAAAACTTCGGCATACTGTCATACGGCGCGTAATAAAACGAATAATTGCCGTTAAGTGAAGTAATCAGCTCGGACTCTTCTTTATTACGGTAATAAACGCCCTTGTGGAGAGACGGAATTACCGTTGAACGCGGAGCCAATCTGTTTATATGCTGAAGCTTTGGATTTTCAAGCTCGGGGTCTGCGGAAATATTTATATCATATTCTCTGTCACGGTTAAAATAACTCATACTTTATGCTCCTTTTAGGTTTCGATTTCAAATACGCGCGCCGCAACCGTAAGCTCGGTTTCAAATTTAAAAATTCCGCCGTTTAGCTCGGCAAGCGGAGCTTTATCCTTTAAGGGATAAATTTCTTTAAGCTTAGAGTCTTCCTCAACATAAGCCGATAAATCAAGGGTAAGGGTATCTTCCCCTCCGTTTTTGAATATTCCTATTCTGATTTTTTTATCCGACCTTAAGGCTAAAACAGTGAAGCCTTTTTTATAAAGTCCGTTTTGCGGATAAATATTTAACGGCAAAGCCTTTTTAATAAACTCCCTGTCACTTTTAGCGCAGTCCGTAGCTCGCTTTATAAGCTCAAGGTTATATTCGTCGCATTTTTCTATATGCCCCGAAATATACATAATTCCAAACAAGCCGCACGCCATATTAAAGGCGGTCTGCTCACCGTCGGACATTTTTTCGATATATTCTTTATTATAGAACCCGTCAATATCCGCATTAATGTTCTTAAAGGTAAGCGGATAAGGGTACGCCCATATTCCGCATTTTTCGGGCGGTATGCACCTTTGCATACCCCAAACAATCGACGGCATATTGAGAAAATCCTCTTGGTCGCTTACGCTTTGCAGATGAAAATGTGAAAGTGTGCCGCTGTCGCACCGCATAGCGCCGCTGCCGCAGTTTTCGATTATTAAATCGGGAATTTCTTCATATAAGGACTCAATAAAATCGCAAAACGCAATATAATTTTCGGTTATGCCAAGTCCTAATGAGCTGTCGTTATTATTATCGCAGCCGATACCCAAGGAGTGGTTATAATCGTTTTTAATATATCTGATACCGATACCGTATAAATAACGGATTCGCTCTCTTAAATAATCGGTAACCGCTTTGCACTTAAAATTAACAAAGCAACGCGAGCCGTTAACAACATTTCCGCGCCTTTTAAGCACAGCGTCTTCCGCAATATTATAAATACCCGAATCGTCCGTACAGGTTTCGAGTTCCAACCAAATCCCCGGCAACATTCCTTTATCGGAAATATACTCAATAACCCCCGCAAGTCCGTATTCTCCGAATTTTTTATTATCGGGAATCCAGTCTCCCATAGCGTAACCGCCTTCGCCTTCTGAAGACGACCAAGGAAACCAGCCTGCGTCTATACAGAAAACCTCCGCCCCCGCCTTTGCGGCGGTATCAATAAGAGGAATAAGCTTTTTATCGCTCGGCATTGCCCAAAGGCAGTTCATATAATCATTAAAACAAACGAACGGTTTTTGAAGGCTCCTGCCGTTTTTACGCTTATATTTCAAAAGGGCGTTTATCGCGTCCTCGGCGCCTCCTTTAATTTCACCGTAAAGCACGGGAAGAGAGGTATAGCTTTCATTAGGCTTTAAGGTTACATAAGTCCCTATTCTGCCTTCGTGCAAAGAATTAACCTCTACGGTAAGCTCAAGCAAATCCGGCGCGCCCCTTGTTCCGAGCTCAATTTCCCAAGAAGTTCCGCCCTGATGCTCAAAGAAATATATAATGTTATCGGTTTTATCCTCAATTAATACAATCGGATAATACCTCTCGGTTGACCAGCTCCCGACAGAGGAAAAAGAACGCCCTCCGCGGCATACCTCGTGCGCCGCAACGGGATAAAGACCCATTTCAAGCGGTGTTTTTTCTACCCATTGCGCCTCGCCCTGCCATGCAAAATGGCACAAATGAATAAGCACATCCTTTTCATAAAAGCCCTTTGCTATTCCGTCGGCGTAAACCGAGCTTAAACGGTTTACGGTAATTTCATTATCCGAGGTATTGGTGATTGTGTTAACCTGCTTTGATACGCCAACTACCGTATCGTTCTCAATTTTTCGGGATACACGGTATCCCGAAAATTCATATTCGCCGTCACTTACCTCTTTACCCGAAAATTCGAGCAAGCATGACGGCACATCATTCAAATCGTTAATCAAAGTTTTAAAGCCGATATTCATACTATATTCACCGTTCTTTTCTGATTACAGTCCCGAAAAGACCGAAATAGCCTTCTTAACATTTTCCTTCATTGCTTTTTCGGCGTCCTTAAGAGCGTCGTGAAATTGGGAATATGTTTTATTTGAGACTGCGTCCCCGCCCGCCTTTGCCATATAGGTATAATAATTCACCTTACGCACTCCGCGCTTTATAACCTCGCGGTAATCGTCCTCGCCGACGCCCGAACCGCCGTGCATTACTATCGGCACATTGATGAGACTGTTTATTTTTGAAAGCCTTTCAAAATCAAGCTTCGGCTTATCCTTGTAAAAGCCGTGAGCCGTTCCGAAGGCGCAGGCAAGCGCGTCTATTCCGGTATCGGCAACAAATTTCACCGCGGCGGCGGGGTCGGTGTAGATTGAGGCAGAAGAGCCTTCTCCGCCCTCTCTTGCGCCCATTGAACCGATTTCCGCCTCGACCGAGGCTCCCGTTTCAGACGCCGCCCTAACCGTTTCAAGGGTATTCGCGGTATTTTCCTCTTCGGAAAGCACCGAGCCGTCATACATAACCGAGCTAAAGCCTAAGTCCAGTCCCTTTTTAACATATTCAAGGTCGGTTCCGTGGTCTAAATGAACGCAGACCGGCACGCTCGCCCTTTTCGCAAACATAAGCATTACGGGAGCTATTTCCTCCATTTTGCAAAGTCCCATTTCCTCGTGTACCTGCGCGTGCATAATAATAACGGGTTGATTAAGCTCCTCCGCCGCCCCGATAACCGCCTTAATACTCGTCATATTCGGCGTATTAAACGAGCCGACGGCGATTTTGTTGTCTTCTGCCGTCTTTAATATTTCCTTTAACGTAACAAGCATTTAAAATATCTCCTTAAATATAGTACTGTCCTTTATAAAGCTGAACTTCACGGCTGTCCGCGCGCTTTCGTTAACTTTTAAAAATTTAAGAGAGCCGTTTTTACGCAGAACATCCCTGCCGTCGGGAGTGCAGTTGCCCGGCTCAAGCCCCAAAACATAATCCCTTTTGCCCATAAGCTTCCACTCGGTAAAGCAGGGCAGTACGATTTTATCATACTGCATTACAAGCCCCTTTTCAATATCGGGATTGTAAATACCGACCTTTGCCTCACCGCCGTTTTCCGAAACATCATAATAATAACAGCGCTCCTCATACCCCATCTGCGGCTTTTCGGGTATCAAAGCGGACTCGGTATATTTTGCGGCGTGGCCGTTTCTCGGGGTAATACCTCTGTTTGGTATCTTTACTATGCTGTTTTCGCTTAAAAGCGGATAACCCATATTGCAGTGATACAGTATCATATAAGGTGACACATCGTCCCCCGAATTGGTAACGGTATCCTTAACCTCAAAGCTGTTTTCAAGATAAGATACGGTATATGTCCTATTCATCACAAGCTTTCTGCCAAAAAGGGATTCGTCGCTTATTTTCAAGCTTATTATAAGCCCGCTTTCGCTTTCCTCAACACCCAAAAGCCGAGCGGGAATATTTGAAACCGTACCGTGCAGCGGAAGCTCCTCTCCCGCGTCGGTGCAGGGCGAGCCTACCGCGGTAAGTCCGCAGGTGGTGAAAAATCCCGCCGTAAAGGATTTGAGAAAGCCTGTTCCGTTACCGTCATAATATTGGGGAGCCACATAACCGCAGGGAGCGAAATAGCCCATATTATCTCCGCAATATATAACGCGCGAGGGATCGCCCGCTCTGTCGAGAGAAAACCAAATTTCAAGCCCCAAGCCGTTTCTGACATAAAGAAAATTCATACCCTCGCCCTTCGAGCCGTGCAGAGTATAATGCTCCGCGCCCCTTGTCTGCAAGGAATTGCCTACATAATCCATCATCTAAGCTCCTTTACTGCGTCATAAAGCTTTTCGTATTTTTCATACAGCGCCTTGTATCGACTCCCTTTTTCCTTATTGGGCGTAAACACCTTGCGGACGGGCGCCATTTTTTCGGCGGCGGCTTTAATATCGCCGTATGCACCGACAGCCGCTCCCGCAAGCGCCGCAGTCCCCGCCGCGCCGACCTCCTTTGCGGCAAGAGCGGTTATTTCGGAATTTAATATATCCGCTTTAATTTGAAGCCAAACGTCCGAGCAAGCGCCGCCGCCCGACGCTCTTATCTCCCTTATATCACCCGTCAAAGCCCTCATTTTATTGAAATTAAGGAGCATTTCATAGGAGGTTCCCTCCATTAACGCGCGGTATAAATCATACTTTGTCGTTTCCAGCGTAACCCCAATAAAAGCCGCCTTTGCCCCGTTATCCATATACGGAGTTGCCGCTCCCGCAAAATGAGGGAGCACGAGTATGCCGGACGGGCCATCGCCCACTCTTTTATCAAGCTCGGCATAAACGTTTCCGCCCTCTTTTTCGGCGTTTTTATACTCAAGCTCGGCGAAATTATCCCTAAACCATTTAAGGGTTGCCCCGCCGGTAAAGGAAAGCGCGTAGCAGGCGTAAAGCTCCCCTATATACGGCACAACCGAATAACCGCAACGGTAAAAATCAATATCGGCGGGCTTTTCCTTAAGCACAACAGGCATACATTCAACCGTTCCCGTGCCGTCCATAGCGGAATCGGTATTAAATACTCCCGACCCTATCATCGCCGCCGCCTGATCGTGACAGCCGTTTACGACGGTAATATCATAATCTATCCCGAGCGCTTGCTTTATACCGCTTGTTATTACACCCGCCTTTGTCCCGCAGGGGACGGGCTTTGACATTAAGCCTACGTCAATACCCGCCGCGCCGAAGACTTCGTTAACCCAAGTCTTTTTTTCAATATCAAAGGCTCCGGTTCTGGCGGCAAGGGAATAATCTATCTGCGCTTTGCCTGTAAGGGTGTAGACAATAAAATCCTCGCCGAGCAAAACCCTCTTGCAGCTTGAAAAAGCCTCGGGTTTGTTATTTTTAAGCCACATTAATTTAAAAATGCTATACATCGGGTGAGGCTTTACGCCCGATAAAAGGGTCAGCTTTTCCTCACCCACCGCTTTACAAAGCTCCTCGCATTCCTTTTCGCCGCGCGGGTCGGTATAGAGCATTGACGGAGCCAATATATTATCGTCCCCGTCAAGCATCGCGAAAGTTTCGCCGAAGCTGGTTACCCCTAAGGCGTCTATTTTAAAATCGTTCGCCGCCGTTTTTAAAAGGCTTAAAACGCCCTCCTTAATATCCCGCATATCTATCTCATGACAGCCGTTTTTATGAACGGAGTCATACTCGCGGTAATAGCTATTGATAAGCCTCGCGTTTTCATCGTACAAAGCGATTTTACAGCCTGTTGTTCCTACGTCAAGTCCGCCTGCAATCATACCTTAACCCTCTATACTTACAACGTCATAGCCGAGATAGATTTTAAAGGCTTCCTCAAGCACGTCCTTAACACATCCGTTCGCAACGGTTGTGTGATGCTTAAAGCCGCCGCGCGCAAGACGGATAAGCTTATCCTGTAAGCCGTCTATTTCGGCGACCCCGCCGCAGCCGAAAAATTCCTTTTCTATGCAGTCGTCGGTAAATTTACCCTCGCTGAAATATACGGTGATTTTGCCGTCCTCGGTCTTGCAGTTAGAGAATGTCATCGGGAACGCCGCTATTCTTCCCTCGTTTGTACCCCAGCCGCTACCGGAATCTCCTTTGTCGAACATTTTGTGCGAGGTTACTGTTCCCTTTGCCGCCATCAGCTTTTGCGCGGTAGAGCCGCAGTGGAAAAGTATTACCTTATTCGGGTCGTCGCCGTAGTTGTTGTTCCAATCAAGGCAGGCGGCGGGGCCCTCGGTCGCAAGCGACAAGGCGCGCATTGTAATCGCGGAACACATATCTATCTCGCATGAGGCGGTAATACCTCTGTCGTTAAGCTCGGAAAGCAGTACGCAGGGACACACCCGCAAATAGGTCTCCATCTCGTTCCAGCAGCGAAGCGCTATCGCGTCTAAGTGATAGGCTTCTATGTATTCGTCTATAACAACGCTTATTTTGGCAAGGGTAAGCTTTTTATCCTCGGGTACGTTTGTAAAATCGGTGTATTTTTCAAGCGCCGACTTTTTTGCGGTTACCTTTTCGTCGTTATCCCGCTTCGCCCTTACAAATTCAAACAACTCGGACAAATCAAAGCTTTCAACATTTATGCCGTGTCTCTGCATTGCCACCTCGTCAAACCTCACGGTCTTAAATGCGGTGGTTCTCGCTCCGATACAACCGATTGTAAAGCGGCGCATACCCTTTACTACGCGGCACACCGCCGCAAAATCGTGAAGATTGCGTGTAAACTCGGGAGAGAGCGGATTTACAACGTGCGGCTTCATAACCGTGTAGGGTATTCTGTACTGTTCGAAAACGTCCGTAACCGAGAATTTGCCGCAAAAAGCGTCCCTGCGGTGCTTAAAATCCATTTTTCCTATCTCGTCGGGGTATGCCTGCATTAAAATGGGAACCCCCGCATCCTGAAGGGCGGCAACCGCTCCGTTTTCGTCAATAAAAATCGGCATACAGAGAATTACTCCGTCATATTCGCCCTCGTGGGATTTAAGCCATCTTGCGTAGGCTCTGCCCTCGTCTCTGGTTTCGACCGCGCCGTAACGGGTCGCGTCCTTATCCATCAGAATATAATCATAGCCCGCGTCGGTAACCGCCTTTACCATATCCTCGCGGGCGCCCTCGATAAGCTCCGCCGGCATAAAACCGCGGTTGCCGAAAAACAGCGCGAATGTTTGCTTGCTCATAAAATTTCCTCCCAATAAAAATTATGATTTCATTTTAAACGAAAGTGTGTTATTATGATAGATAATAACGTACTAAAAACGGTAAATTTGTACGGAGGCGCGGATTTTTATGAGCTTTAGCTTTGATAAATCGAATATTGAGGAGCTTATGCAGGCGTTTTATACCTTAACGGGTATTCGCTTTGTACTCTTTGACGCGGAATTTAACGAAACAGCATTTTACCCTAAGGAGAAATGCGATTTTTGCCGCCTTATGGAGAGGTCTCCAAAAACACGGAATAATTGCCGCCGCTCCAACCGCCGCGCCTTTTTGAAAAGCTCTGCCGAGGACACGCCCGTTATATATAAATGTCACGCGGGACTGGTTGAGGCTGTAATACCGCTCCACGACAACGAAAAAATCATCGGCTACCTAATGTTCGGTCAAATAACCGACAATCCCGACAAATCTAATATTTATAAAAAGCTCGATTACTGGGAATCGAGCTGTAAAATAGACAGGATAGCTTTAGAACAAGCCGTTAAAAGCATATCCTGCAAAACCGACGGGGAAATCCGTTCCGCGGCGAAAATAATGGAGGCTTGCACGTCTTATATTATTTACAAGGAGCTTATAACGCCCGAAAACAGCAAGCTTATTAAGGCGGCAAAGGAATATATAGACAGCCGTCTTTCCGAGGATATTACTATTGAAGCGCTCTGCGCCGAGCTTAAAATCGGCAGAACAAAGCTGTATGAAATCTTTAAAGAGGAGCTTAACACCGGCATTTCAAAATACATTTTAAAAAGGCGGATGCACAGGGCTAAAAAGCTGATTAAGACCACCGATTTGCCCATAACTGAAATAGCTTCAAGCGTGGGCTTTTCCGACTATAATTATTTCGGAAAGGTATTTAAAAAAAATTACGGCAGATCTCCTAAGAGCTACCGTAAATCATAAAATATAAGGATTCTTTCAGCTATTTACTACATTCTGAGGTGACCGGCGACTCCGACATATTAAATAAATAACCTATAAATTTCATTTTATTAAATTCCGCCATATGTATTACCTCACGAATGAATTAAAAATATCTTTTTCAAAATTGTATGCGGTAACTGCGCCCGAGCCGCCGTCATACATTGAATTTTTCATATATACGGCGGCAATAGAATTGACGGGATCAACCCAGAAATGCGTACCGTAAGCGCCGCTCCATCCGAACGCTCCCACGGGCAAATACCGATAATCTTCACCTGTTATAACGCGGACTCCAAGACCCCAGCGCCAATTCCCGGGCATTATACTCTCAGGCACCTGAGGCGACGATAAAAGTTCAACCGCCTTTTCGCTAATAACCCTATTTCCGTTAATTTTGCCCTTATTTAACAGCATTGCCGCAAAAGCGGCGTAATCCTTAAGAGACGAAACCAATCCCGCTCCGCCTAAATAATGCGTCGTCGGAACATTCTCAAAAACGCAATTTTTCGGCATCAAATAAACATCGCTTTTCCCGTTTTCTTTTTTATGCATAGGGATTACCCTTTGCCATTGCCCCTCGGTGGGTATAAATGCCGTATCGGTCATACCGCAAGGCTCGGTAACATATTTTTTGACAAACTCGGCGTAATCGGTATCCGAAATCACCTCGACAATTCTTGCAAGCAGGTCAAAAGCGGCGGTCGGGCTGTACTGCTCTTTTGAATACGGTTCAAATCCAAGACCTGCGGTTGCATAATAATCGACCGTTCCTTTAAGCGTTTTATTATCCTCATCGGATAACCCGTTTGCGTAAAACGCTTCGCTGCCGCCCGATAAAATGCCCGATGTATGTGTAAGCAAATGCTTTACAGTCAAGACGGTTTCCGCTTTTCTTGCCTTTACGGCTTTTCCGTCTCTCATCTCGGCGATATATCTGTCCTTAAATTGCGGAAGATATTTTTCAACGGGGTCGTCAATACCTATAAGCCCTTTATCAAAAAGCACCATAACGGCGGCAGCGGTTATCGGTTTTGTCATAGACGCCAGTCTGAAAAGCGTGTTATCGTCGATAGGAGTGCCGTCTTCTGCCGAAAGAGTACCGAAATGCGCTTTATAAAGCGTTTCACTCGGAGAAATAACGGCAACCGAAGCCCCGCTTATGTTATTTTCCTTAGTATCGTTTTCCGCTCTGCTTTTAATATTTTCCGTCAATAGTTTTACATTTAATTTCATAAATGATTTCTCCGTATATGCTCCCATAAAAACTATAATTAAACCTCAAACGATTTCTAAAAAGGGTTCTTCCGAAACTTCTTTCATCTCCGTTATTTGGGCTCTTTCCGCTCCGGCAGGATGGTTAGGATAGTGCATTGTAAACATTATTTTTCCGTCAAAGGTTTTGAATATCATTCCGTGACCGCCGTTTATGGCAGACATTGCATTTTCACAATGCTTCCATTCGCCGTTTACAGAGCCGTTCTCTGAATAAGCGACCGCCTCAACATAACCGTTTTTATCAAAACTCAACCATATCATTATGAGCCTTCCGTCAGCGCATTTATGAAGAAACGGTCCGTCGGTAATAAATCCGTTATTGACTTTGGAGGAAGACCATTTAGGCTCTGAGGCTTTAAAAAGCAATCCGGGCTGTCCCACCGTTTGTTTTAAATCGTCCGAAAGTCTGACAATGCACATTTCACCGTCTGTCGTCTGTACCCATTCGTGGCAGAATATCATATACGGTACGCCGTCCTCAACATAAAGCGTTCCGTCAAGGCACATCCAGTCGTTGGGGGTTAGCGGACAGCTCCAAATTTCATACGGTCCCTCCGGCTTATCCGACGCCAAAACCTGTACCGCGCGCATATGTCCCTTTGCGGAAAAGGAAGCAAACATATAAAACCGTCCGTTATAATAATGCACCTCGGGCGCCCAATAATCTTCGGTTGCCCAAAAGCCGTCGGGTGCCTCAAAGCATTTTATAGGCTCCGACCAGTTTTCCAAGTCTTCGGATATATGGCACCAAAATCCTCCCGCAACGCCGGAAGCATATTTGCCCGGCGTGCCGAAAAGGTAATACTTCCCCTCAAAGGGAAATATAAACGGATCTCGAATATGTATTTCCGATAATGTCATAACAACACTTCCTTAATAATATGTATTTGATTTTTCTCCTTTGATTTTTTTATGTTTTAAACCCTGTCAACAATGATATTTTCTTATCCAGTACGCCGCTGTACAGCTCCATGCGTGACACGCGCTGTTAAGCGCCGGCGCCGAATAAGGCGAATACCGATCGTTTTCGGGCATTAAACACTCGGTACAGCAGTCAAAACCTGCTTTGAGCATTGCACCCCAATATTTCTTTATATAATCCTTTGCGGCACCGTCAAAACCGCAATTATAGAGTGCTTCTAAATAATAATGCGTCATAAAAGGCGAGGACGGGCGAATTTCAGGATCATATTCGGCGGTCCTTTCCAAAACGCTTTTTGCCGTTTCCAAAGGAATACATCCGGAAAGAGAAGCCCAAATCTGCGAATGCCAGGAAATCTCCCCGTTCGGCGCAATAAACAAGCCTTTTTCCTTTGAATAATATTCGCTTAAATTTTTTTCGGTATCCGAAATCATAGATTTAATTTCTGAAGTATCTTTACCGAGTCTTTCAGCCAAATAAACCGTATGATGCAAAACATAGCCGAAATAGCCCAGAACCGCAACAGTTTTATCATATTGACCGTGATCTATGAAAAATCTTCCGTTAATATTTTCGCGATCGGATTTCAAATATCTGTCAACATATCTGATTTGATGAAGCGCGGTATCATACAGCTCTCCGGGCAAGTTCCCGTCGCCCGTGTTTTGAAGATAATCGTACAGGCACAAAGCCAGACACAGCGAATAATCGAGATAAACGCATCTTCCGTCAACATACGGAGGCGTATCGGGAAATACGCAGGAGGGAACCAAGCCCTCGCCCGTTAAATGATCGGTAAAGAGGTAAATACATTTTTTGATTAGGTCTGTATTTTTAAAAGTCAGATAATCAAGCTGCGCCTGCAAACGCAAATCACCGATCCAGAGCCGCTGATCGCGTTTAGGTCCGTCCTCGAAAACCTCCTGCTCACATTCCTTTAAGGTTTTAAGACACATATAATCGATATTATCAATCAGATCGTCTCCGGTTTTAAGGCGAGGCACGCTTTCGAGATCAACAGAGGAAACGCTGTCAATATAAAGCGCGGTGATTTTTACGGCAAACCGAACCGTGTCGCTTCTTTTAATACGCATATATCTGAAAGAATACCGTCTTTCAAGGCTTCCCTTATACGGCAAGCGTCTAACGGATTTAAAATCATTTTGCAGCCAGCCGCAGGAAAGAGCCCTTTCGGGAAATTCAATTCCTTCGTTTAACTCAATCGGCATTTCCGCAAAATCAAAATTAAAATTAACCGGAGCGTCGGCTATCCAACAATCGTCCGCGTTCTCTAACTCGATGTTCAGATAACCCGTATAATGATCCCCGAAATCAATTATCAATTCCTCGTCTCTGAGAATAATCGGAAACCGTATATCGGAAATTTTTTGAACGGAATACCCTTGAAAAGCGGCGGAATCTTTATTAACGCTTACAATTGCTTTAGGCTCCGCGCGCTTATGAATAAGCGGAATATCGAATTCTTTTGATTTTAAATATTTAAAAGAAAACGGTATATCCTGCGACAGAAAGACAATACCTAATGATATAGCAAAGCTATGCAACCTTGGCATAGATATTGAAGAAGAACGAAGCCGTGAAAATCATTATTCGTTGAGCAGT
>CALXAO010000200.1 GCA_944386295.1 uncultured Clostridia bacterium
ATCCCGTTCCGTGAAATTTTACTTTAAAGGAGCCGTCAGCCGGCGCGTCAAAAGTTTTAATAAATTCAACTAACGGGTAAGGCGTGGAAAAGCTCCAGAAAGCGGGGTACTCTGCCCCATATTCCACACGTCTCGAGTGAAGTTTGATGCAGTGATATAATTCATAGTCGCCGCGGTACCATATCCATTTTGCATTTGCCATCCCAATATCCTCCATACGGTTCAAATAAGTTTCAAAAAATAAATAATATTTAAAAATCCATCAGTTTTCCGCCGGGAATATCTCTATTACCGGACTCTTTAAAATTCCCATGTCCTTTAGCTGATACTCGTACGCCCAGTCAGAGCCGGATGTGTACCAGTAGTTCGGACCTATCCATTTTGCGTTTGAGCAGTTGTGAAGCGCTCCAAAGCAGTTTTGGCGGGAGCCGTAGAGCGTCAGTTCAAGTAGGTGCTTTCCCTTTCCGATTTTGCCTGAGTTTACTCTGTAAGGCGGGAATATAACGTTTCCTATTTCTTCAGAGTCAAGCTTCACGGCGTCAAAGCATTTGCTAACAGCCTTTTGCGTTCCCTGGCTGTCAGATAGTGAAAAACTTGTATCTCTGCCACAACCTCAAACTCATTTTCGTATTCAGTTTCCTGCACTGACTTTAACACACATTTTGTATTTTCTGATACATCCTGTTTCTTTGCAATATCAAGCATATCGGAAGAATTATCGCTTAGCACGAGCCTGTGCGCATGCTCTGAGCCCAGCTCCGCCATCTTGCCCGTGCCGCAGTCCACATCAAGCCACGTTACTTTTCCGGCATATAAGCACTTAACCACATCAACTATTTGCTTATATAATTCCTCACAGTACGGCAGTGTCTGCTTGAGCTTCTGTCATATTCCTCCGGTATAAATGCAGCAGTAGATTTCATTTTAAACTCCTAACTTGTACTGCAGCACGTAACAAAACCAATTGTTTTCTTTTGTGAATCCGCAGTCATACATCGTTATTGCTCCTTTCATATTCATCTGTCCCTATACCCAATTCTATTATCATATCAGCAATTCCGTCTATGCTCATATAATCGGTATTGAGCTTTTGTATTCAGCCCTGTATAAAGCGGCAGTCGTTTTATGCTTCGCTCAACCACATCGGCTGTACGTAGCCCATTTGCAACATCACGCTCAAGCCGGGTGCGGAGTGTTTAGAGACTGCATATGAGCGAGATCGACCTTGCACTATCGATATTTTTTATGATATTGTCTATGATAGACTGCTTATGCATTACCCAGCAGAATATGATATTATCATAAGCCGAGCAACGTATGAACTGATCGAGCAGAAAACAAATGTTTTGCATCACCTTCTGCTTTTTCTCTTCTGTTACCCGGAAAGGATGCACATCTCAGCACCAGTCACCGTCAAGAAACACGCTGTTGTTTAATTTTGATTTCAGCCTTTGGCACACGGAGGTCTTGCCGACGCCCATCGTGCCGCCTACCAGATACAAGTTTTTTATCATCATCTCCCATTGCCGTTTATGACAGGCGTTCCATATGAGTAATGTTCTTCATAGTTTTTTCTCCATGATACAGCTCTGCACCGTCATTCCCAATGATTTATAAAACTCCAATGCTGGTTTATTAAAATCCCACACCATAAGCTCAACACTGTCAGCTCCAAACTGTCTCGCACACTGTACTGCTTCATTATAAAGCGCCGTTGCTATACCACGCCTGCGATGATCTTTTCTTACACAAACAACCTCTATATAGCCTCTTATTCTCGGAACAATACAGTAATTTTTAGACGGTTCACGTATAGCCATCGTGCATATCCCCACCAAATCGCCGTCAAATTCTGCACCCAACAAAACATAGTTTTTATTCTGAAGCAAAGCTTCAAGGTCCCATACTTTTGAAGAATCTAATTTTTCAATTTTATTATATATGTCAGGGCGGTTTTTCACATGATAGTCATGTACTCCAAGCATCAGAAGATTAAACTGTTCAAAATCCTTTATTGTTAGCTCTCTTATCTTCATTTATTTTCCTCTCTCAATACTCATCTAAAAATCTCTGCACCTTATCTGCAAGCTTTCCTATATGCAGTCCGTCCATAAATGAATGATGTGCCTTGTACGGAAAACGGAAGAATCATCCTGCCTTCACGCTCAAAATTTTTCCCCAGTCAAACAGCGGTGTTGCGTTATCTTTCTTTCCTGAGTTTGTATGTGATATATGTGTATATGATATCCACGGCATAGGCGAAAACTGAAATACATCATTACCGAGCGGTCCGGTGAAATATTCCTCCTGTTCATTCGCTGTCTTGCCAGCCAGTTCCACATATTCCTCAATTGTATCCTTCATTGGAACATTTACGACCTTGAACAGCTCTGTTTTCTTGTTTAGATATGTGAATGCAGTATCTATTTTATCGAACAGCGCTACTTTTCCGTCTATAAATCGGTATCGAAATTCTTCTATTTCGTTCGCGCATTTTGACACCGCAAAGACTAATGACATTGTAAATGAATATTTTTGTTTTTTTATCTTTTTCAGAAAGTTTGTTATATCCAGCTCAAATGTCACGCAGAAGGAAGGCTCAACGCAATTTCTGAACACAGCACAATGCTGTGCACGTTTCCAGCGCTTTTCGTCTATTACTTTATAGTTGTTCATTTTCCCGTCTCTTTCTCCATTATCTCATATACCAAAATCACTCCATTTTCACACTTCCATTGCTCATGCTTGACCGTCTTATAT